>DATKMJ010000069.1 GCA_035541935.1 Candidatus Binatia bacterium
AGAAGGTGCGCGAGGACGGCGACCGCGACCGTCGCGGCGCCGATGAAGACGAACGAGACCAGCGCTCGCGTGAGCATTACTACGTCGTGGACGTTGTCGATACGCTGCATGGGGATGCCCTCCTCTTGCGTCACTCTCTCATACGAGCCTGATAGGCAACGTAGAGGAGCCTGGGAGTCCCCTGAATTTTTGGCGGTTACGAGGGCGTGAAGAGGTTCTTTCCGGTCATCCGCTCCGGAATCGGCAGGCCGAGGATCGAGAGCAGCGTCGGGGCGACGTCGCCCAGCTTTCCCCCGCTCGCAAGGCTTCCGCGCAAGCCGTTTGCGACGAGCGCGAACGGCACGCGGTTCGTCGTGTGGGCGGTGAGCGGGTTTCCGTCGGCGTCGATCTTCTCTTCAGCGTTGCCGTGGTCGGCGGTGATCGCGAGGAGCGCGTTCGCGCGCAGCGCCGCGTCCGCGAGCCTGCCGAGGCACGCGTCGATCGTCTCGATCGCCTCGATCGTCGGCTCCCACTTACCCGTGTGCCCGACCATGTCGGCGTTCGCGTAATTCATCACGATCGCGTCGTACGTGCCGCCCTCGATCGCCCGCACGGCCGCGTCGGTTATCTCCGGCGCCCGCATCGCGGGTGCGAGATCGTAGGTCGGCACCGAGCGATCCGACGGAATCAGCACGCGGTCCTCGCCGTCGAATTGCTCTTCGCGCCCGCCGTTGAAGAAGTAGGTGACGTGCGCGTACTTCTCCGTCTCCGCGAGGCGAAGCTGGCGCAGCCCTTCGCGCGCGAGAATTTCGCCGAACGTGTCGTACTGCGGGCGAGGCCCGAAGAGCACCGGGTTCGTGTACGCCTCGTCGTATTTCGTCATCGTCGCGAAGAGCGGGTTTGCGTAGCGCTTCGATTCGAAGACGCCGAAGCCGTCGTCGAAATAGATCGTCGTTCCGGCGTCGAAGGCGGTCGTGAGCTGGCGCGCGCGGTCCGGCCGGAAGTTGAAGAAGATGAAGGCGTCGCCGTCCTCGATCGGACGCGCGGCGCCGACGATGGTCGGCAGGACGAACTCGTCGTCCTCGCCGCGCGCGTACGCGTCGCGCACCGCGGTCGCCGCGTCGGCAGCGCGATGCTCGGCGTTGCCGTTCGCGAGTAGATCGTAGGCACGCTGCGTGCGCTCCCAGCGCCGGTCGCGATCCATCGCGTAGAAGCGCCCCGTGACGCTCGCGATCGCCCCGCTGCGCCCGGCATCGCGGAGTCGCTCTTCCAGCCGCTCGACGAACCCGAGCGCGGAGCGCGGCGGCGTGTCGCGCCCGTCGAGAAAGCAGTGGATCGCGATCGGCGCGCCTGCGGCGACCGCCGCGTCGATCAGCGCGAAGAGATGGAGGATCGAGCTGTGCACGCAGCCGTCCGAGAGCAAACCCATGAGATGGAGCGTCCCGCCCGTCTTGGCAACGTGCGCCATCGCGCGCGCCAGCGTCTCGTTCTTGGCGAACTCTCCGTCGGCGATCGCGGCGTCGATCACCGTCACGCCCTGGGGAACGACCCGTCCGCTGCCGAGGTTCATGTGGCCGACCTCGCTATTCCCCATCACGCCCTTCGGCAAGCCGACGGCTTCGCCCGATGCGGCGAGCGTCGCGTGCGGATAGCGCTGCAGCAGGCCGTCCCAATGCGGCGTGCGCGCGGCCTCGATCGCGTTACCGCGCGTCTCGTCGCGGCAGCCCCATCCGTCGAGCACCGCGAGGACGATCGGACGGTAGCGCATGCTTACGCGAGCGCGGCGTTGGCGACGAGCGCCGCGAAGCCGTCGGGATCGAGCGAGGCGCCGCCGACGAGCCCGCCGTTGACGTTGGGCTGCGCCATGTAGGACGCGACGTTCCCCGCGTTCATGCTCCCGCCGTAGAGAATCGGGGTCGCGTCGAGACCGTCGAGGACGCCGCGAATCGCGGCCATCACGCGATCCGCCTCCGCCGGGTCGCAGTTCTCTCCGGTGCCGATCGCCCAGATCGGCTCGTATGCGATCGCGACGCGGCGCAGCTCGTCGCTCCGAACGCCCGCGAACGCCGCGCGAATCTGCGCGACGACGCGCTCGTCGGTGCGGCCGGCTTTGCGTTGCTCGAGCGTCTCTCCGACCGCGACGATCGGCGTCAGGCCTTGCTCGAGCGCGGTGCGCACCTTGCTGTTCACGCTTGCGTCGGTCTCGCCGCAGTGAGCGCGCCGCTCGGAGTGGCCGAGGATGACGTGCGTCACGCCGAATTCGATCAGCATCGGCGCGCTAACCTCGCCAGTGAACGCTCCCTGCAGCTCCCAATGCATCGTCTGTGCGCCGAGGCGCACGCGCGTGCCGCGGAGCATCACCTCTGCCGCAGGCAGCGACGGGAACGGCGGAGCGATCACGATCTCGATCTCGGCCGGAAGCGCGGGCGCTCTCACGAGGAAGCGTTCGAGATAGGCGACGGTATCCGCCGCCGTCTTGTGCATCTTCCAGTTGCCCGCCACGATCGTGCGGGGCCGCTTATCGCTCAAGCGCGGCGACCCCCGGCAGCGTCTTGCCTTCCAAGAACTCGAGCGTCGCGCCGCCGCCGGTCGAGACGAAGGTCGTCTTTGCGGCGAATCCGAGCAGATGCGCCGCGGCCGCCGCGTCTCCGCCGCCGACGACGCTCACCGCGCCGGCCGCGGTTGCCGCAGCGATCGCCTCGCCGACGACCTGCGTTCCGCGCCGGTACGCTTCGCGCTCGTAGACGCCCATCGGTCCGTTGAAGACAATCGTCTTTGCCCCTTCGATCGTGGCGGCGTACGCGGCCGCCGTCTGGGGACCGATATCGAGGATCATCTCGTCGCCGACCTCGCCGATCGAGACGACGCGGGCGGCGCTCTCGGCGTCGAACGAAGGTGCGACGACCGCATCGGTCGGAAGCGCGAGCGCGACGCCGCGCTCTTTCGTCAACGCGAGCACGCGGCGCGCCGGCTCGAGATCGTCGTCGCGGAGCGAGCGTCCGACGTTGACACCCGACGCCGCGAGAAACGTGTTCGCCATTCCGCCGCCGACGCAGAAGCCGTCGACGAGCTCGCTCAGCCGTTCGAGCAGCGCGATCTTATCTTTGACCTTCGCTCCGCCGATCGCGCAGACGAACGGCTTTGCCGGATGCTCGGTGAGGCGCGCGAGCGCGCTCAGCTCGGCTTCCATGAGAAATCCCGCAGCGCTCGGCAAGAGATGCGCGAGCCCTTCGGTCGAGGCGTGCGCGCGGTGCGCGGTCGCAAAGGCGTCGTTCACGTAGAGATCGCCGAGCGCGGCGAGACGACGCGCGAATGCGGGATCGTTGCGCTCCTCTTCGGGATGGAATCGCACGTTTTCGAGCAGCAGCAGGTCGCCGTCGCGCATCGCGTTCGCGGCGCGCTCCGCGACGGCGCCGACGCAGTCGTCCGCGAATGCGACGGGGCGCTGCAGCCGCTCCGCAAGCGCTTGCGCGATGGGGCGGAGCGAGAGCGCCGGATCGGGCTTGCCGTCGGGGCGCCCGAGGTGCGAGAGCACGATCGTGCGCGCCCCGTTGTCGTGGAGCCAGCGCAGCGTCGGAAGCGCCGCGTCGATTCGCGCGTAGTCTAAAATCTTGCCGTCGCCGAGCGGTACGTTGAGGTCCTCGCGGACGAGCACCCGTTTGCCTCGAACGTCGAGGTCCGTCAGCCGTCGAAAGGGCACTCTGCGGTCGCGAACTCCTAGACGCGCGCGGGGAGCGAGGCCAGCACCATCTCCGTGAGCTCGGCGAGGCGGCACGAGTAGCCCCATTCGTTGTCGTACCAGGCCGCGATCTGCACGAGGTCGCCGTTGGCGTTGGTGAGATGCGAGTCTACGATCGAGCTGTGCGGGTTCTTCTTGAAGTCGCTCGAGACCAGCTCGTCGTCGGTGTACGCGACGTACTTGCGCAGCTCGCCCTCGGCGGCGCGGCGCAGGATCTGATTGAGCTCGTCTTTCGTCGTGGGCCGCTTCGTCTGCGCGACGAGGTAGATCATCGAGACCGTCGGCGTCGGAACGCGAAGCGCGAATCCGTCGAAACTCCCTTCGACTTCCGGAATCGTCAAGAAGAGCGCCTTCGCCGCGCCCGTCGACGTCGGGATGATGTTCGTGGCGGCGTTGCGCGCGCGCCGGGGATCCTTGTGGGGCCCGTCGAGAACGTTCTGGTCGTTCGTGTACGAGTGAACCGTCGTCATGAATCCCTTCACCCAGCCGAGCGCATCGACGACCGGTTTGACGGCCGTCGCGAGGCAGTTCGTCGTACAGGACGCATTCGAGATGACGTCGTGGCGCGCCGGGTCGTACCGCTTCTCGTTCACGCCGAGCACGATCGTGATGTCCTCGCCCTTGGCCGGCGCCGAGATGAGAACTTTTTTCGCGCCGCCGCCGTCAATGTGCGCGCGAGCCTTGGCCGCGTCGGTGAAGAGTCCGGTCGACTCGATCACGACGTCCACGCCGAGGTCCTTCCACGGCAACTTCCCCGGGTCGCGTTCGGCAAGGACGCGGATCCGGCGGCCGTCGATCGTGAGCGTCGCGTCGCCGGAGCCGACCTCGCCCTCGTAAATTCCGTAGTTGCTGTCGTATTTGAAGAGCTGCGCGCACTGCCGCGCGTCGATGAGATCGTTGACCGCCGCTATCTCGATGGCCGGATGGCGTTCGACGATTGCTTTGGTGAAATTTCGTCCGATGCGGCCGAAGCCGTTGATCCCGATGCGCATGAGGCGCGTTTACCGGGCCGCTTGCGCGCTCACCTGCCCGCCCCGAGCTGGTCGGCGAGGCGGCTGAGGGCGCCGAGGCGGCTGCTCACGGTTGGCTTGCCGATCGCGGGCTTGCAGCGCCGCCCCAACTCCGCGAGCGACTCGTCGGGATGCTTCAAACGAAGTTCGGCGATCTCGCGCAGCGCCGGCGTCAGCCGCGAGAGGCCGTAGGCGCTGCGCAGATACTCGATGACGCGGCGCTGCGCGGCCGCAGCCGCGGCGGTGCGTTCGAGATTCGCCGCTTCGGTGTTGACGAGCCGATGGATGCGATTCTTCGTCTCGCGCAGCGCCCGCACGTCCTCGAGCTGCAGGACCGCGGCGAACGCGCCGACGTGCGTCAGCAACTCGGCGATCGCCTCGAAATCCTTGTAGTAGAGAACGAGCCGGCCTTTGCGCCGGGACTGCTTCGGGGGCACGCCGGTGCTGCGCAACATCCACTTCAGACGCTGCGCGGCCTCTTCGGTGCGCGCCACGAACTCCAGATGGTAGCCGTGCGCGCCCGCCGCGAGCGAGCCGCAGGCGAGAAAGGCCGCGCGCACTTCGATCAGCCGATCGCACTTGCGCACGGGCTTGCGCGGAACGGTGCGCAGCCGCTCCGGCAACGCGATCGCGAACGTAGGGAGGCGCTGGAGACGCGTCGGCGCGCGGGTCTCGATCGGATGCGACTTGCGTTCGTCGAGCAGCGACCAGAAGAGCCGCGCGACGGCGTTGCGATGCGTGACGAACTCGCCGCCCTTACCGCCATAGAGAGCGAGCCCGGCGAGCAACGCCTCGCGGCAGTGGTCGGCGGCGGGCACGTCGCGCGCGAGCGCGTCCTTCGTGTCGGCGGAGATCACAGCCAATCGTCGTCATCGGCGCGCGAATTGAGAACCTCGTACATATCCGCCGGCTTGACGGCGGGCGTGACGCGCAGCGGCACTTCGCGCACGCGAACCGTGACGAACTTCGTCGCGTAATGAATCTCGAGGACGTCGCCGGGCTTCACCTGATACCCCGGCTTCAGCGGCCGGCCGTCTTTTGCGATCCGCCCGTGCTCCAGCGCCTCGTGCGCTTCGCTCCGCCGCTTGGCCAGCCGGGAGACCTTCATGAACTTATCGAGGCGCACGAGCCCAGAGTTCGCCGGGCGCCGCTCGAGGCCGCCCGCCTCTTGACATAGTTTCGATATATCGAATACTATCGGGAACGATAGGAGGTTAGCGCTATGGAGATGGGTTTCTGGGCTAAAGGTCCGCGTTCGGAGTGGTGGGGAGGGCATGGGCCTCATCACCGGCGCGGCCTGCGCCGCCTGCGGCGAGGAATTTTGAAGTTCGCGCTGCTCAAGCTGCTCTCCGAAGTCCCCCGGCACGGATACGATTTGATCCGCGAGATTCGCGATAAGGGCTGGGGCGCCGGAGCCGGGTCGGTCTATCCGCTGCTCGCCGCGCTCGAGAGCGCGGGCCTGATCGCCGGACGCGAAGAGGGCGATCGCCGCATCTACGAGATTACCGAACAGGGACGGCGGCTGCTCGGCGAACACGCCGCGGAGTTGGAGCGCCTGCTCAACGACGCCGGCGACGACGAAGAGGCGGAAGACGACCATCCGACGCAACTCCGCTCGTCGGCGGGACGGCTGATGCAGGCGGTCGCACAGCTCGGTCCGTCATCGAAACCCGAGACGATCGAACGCGTATCCCACGTGCTCGACACGGCCCGGAAAGAGATCTACAAACTGCTAGCCGAGGAGTAAGCGTCGCCGCATGGCACAGGCTCAACCGCGTCGCCACGGAGTGAACATATTCGAGGAGGGGAAGCCGATGTGGCAGATCCTCCTCGTCTTTCTCGTGCCCTTGATGCTCAGCAACGTCCTGCAATCGGCGTCGCAGACGATGGCGAGCATCTGGATCGGGCGGTTGATCTCGACCCAGGCGCTCGGCGCCGTCTCGGCGGTCTTCCCCGTGATATTCCTGTTGTTCTCGTTCGTCTTCGGCGTCTCGAGCGGCAGCAGCGTGCTGATCGGTCAAGCCTTCGGCGCGCGCGATCACCACAAGGTGAAGAAGATCGCCGGCACCGTGCTCGGCGCCGCGCTCTACCTCGGCATCGTCGTCGCCGTCGTCGGATCGCTCTGCTCCGCGACGATGCTCGGCTGGCTCGGAACGCCGCACGACATCGTCGGACAGGCCGACGCCTACGCGCGCGTGATCTTCCTCACGATGCCGATATTCTTCGTCTACTTCGTCTACGCGACGATCCTGCGCGGCACGGGCGACTCGACGACGCCTTTCTACGCGCTGATCGTCTCGGCCGTGCTCGCGATCGCGATCACGCCGTTCTTCATCCTCGGGATCTTCGGCTTGCCCAAGCTCGGCGTCGTCAGCGCCGCCGTGGCCGGCGGCATCGCCAACTTGGCGGCGCTCGCGTGGCTCGTCTACTATCTCGACCGGCACGACCATCCGCTGAAGTTCGACCGCGAGACGCTGCGCGATATGCTGCCGGACTGGAAGATCCTCGGATCCGTCGTCCGCATCGGGCTGCCGACCGGGCTGCAAGTGATCGTCGTCTCGCTCGCCGAGCTCGCGGTCATCTCGTTCGTCAATCGCTTCGGCTCGAGCGCGACGGCCGCGTACGGCGCCGTCAATCAAGTCGTGGGCTACGTCCAATTCCCCGCGATCTCGATCGGCATCGCCGCCTCAATCTTCGGCGCGCAGTGCATCGGCGCGCGCCGCGAGGACAAGCTCGGCAGCGTGATTCGCTCGGCGGTCGGTCTCAACTACGCCGTCGGAGCGCTCATCATCGGCTCGTGCTACATCTTCGCCTGGGTGATCCTCGGATGGTTCATCACCGACCGGCACACCCTGCAGATCGCGCACGAACTGCTCATGATCACGCTCTGGAGCTACGCCGTCTTCGGCAACTCCGCCGTGCTCAGCGGCCTCATGCGCGGCAGCGGCGACGTGATCGTGCCGACGGCAAACGGCATCTTCGCCATCGGCGTCGAGGTCGTCGCCGCCTACCTGCTCATGCACCGCTTCGGATTGGACGGCGTCTGGATGGGCTACCCGATCGCGTTCTGCACCGCGCTCACGCTGCAGTTCTGCTACTACGAATTCGTCTGGAAGAAAAAGACGCACGAACGCCTCGCGTAGTCGCCGCGTTAGGCGCATCGCGCGCGGTGTGGGCTGCCTCGAAGACGCTCGTCGCGCCACCTCCTGTGGCGCTCCTGCTGCGCCACTTTTTCGGCAGAACGAAGTTTTGAAGATCACATCCTGTGATGGCCGAAAAAGTTGGAGCCTTCTCGGCAGCCCACACCCCGCGCGCTGATAACGGACGGCGGCGAGGCTCGACGTAATGCCGAGGAGGCCGCGCAGCAGGAGCGCAGCGGGATGCGGAGCGACGAGCGTTTCTGAGGCGTTACGTCGAGCCTCGCGCGACGAGAACTAGTTGCGTTTCTTGTCTTTGGGCGTGACGCACGTGCCGGTCGCGCGGCAGACGACGATCGGCGGATCGAGCACGTCGGCGGCGCTGTCGTTCATCTCGGGACGCGCGGCGATAACCTTGCGCGCTTCGAACTCCATGTGCCGCGACGTCTTGCCGACCTTGACGATGCGCCCCTCGGCTTCGACGTAATCGCCCGCGTAGGTGGGAGCGAGAAACCGGATCTCGGAGTAGGCCGCGAAGAGCCCTTCGTCGCCGTCGAGCCGGATCAGCAGTTCGGTCGCGACGTCGCCGAAGAGCGCGAGGATGCGCGCTCCGTCCACGAGTCCGCCGCCGTAATGGCCGTCCTGCGAGCTCATCCGCACGCGCAGGATCGACGTCATGCCTTCGCCAGTTGCCATAATTCCTCGAGTTCGTCGAGCGAGAGATCGGAGAGGCTCTTCCCGTTTGCGGCGGCGCGCTCTTCCATGAAGGCGAAACGCCGGTAAAATTTCTCGTTCGCCTCGCGCATCGCCGTCTCGGCGTCGATGCCGAGCGCCCGCGAGAGGTTGACGAGGGTGAAGAAGACGTCGCCGAGCTCTTCGCGCACGTGCGAGTCGTCCTGGCGCTCGCGTCGCGCCTGCGCCAGTTCCTCGAGCTCCTCCGAGAGCTTCTCGAGCACGCCGTCGATCGCGGGCCAGTCGAAGCCGACGCGCGCGGCCTTCTCCTGCATGCGCTGACCGCGTTGCAGCGCGCCGAGGTGCTTCGGGATTCCGTCGAGCCGGCTGCGGCGACCGCGTCCGGTTTTTTCGAGCGCTTTGAGGCGCTCCCAGCTGCGCCACTGCGCGTCGACGTCTTCGATGACCGCGTCGGCGAAGACGTGCGGATGGCGCCGGACCATCTTGTTCGAGAGCGCGTCGACGACGTCGGCGATGCCGAACTTTCCGGTCTCGGTCGCTAGTTGCGCGTGAAAGACGACTTGCAGGAGCAGATCGCCGAGCTCTTCGCAGAGCCCCTCGAGATGCGAGATCTCGATCGCCTCGACGACTTCGAACGTCTCTTCGATGAGATACGGGACGAGGGTGCGATGCGTCTGCTCTCGATCCCACGGGCAGTCCATCCGCAAGCGGGCCATGATCTCGATCAAGTCGTCCCACGTGTAATGCGCCGATTGCGGCGGAAGCGGAACGAGCGGCATCGCGATCGCCGCGGATAACGTCGCGCGCGCAACGCCGGGCACGATCTCACAGCGAACGCCGCGTGCCTCGAGCGCTCGCAGCAGCGGCGGTAGTCCGGGGAAGTCGGAGAGCGGGTTGCCGAGCACGGCCAGCGCGAGCGCGCCCTCGGGCGCGGTGCCGATGCGCTCCGCGAAGCGCGCGACCTCATCGGCGCCGCCGCGCACGAAGAGCGCGGGGTCGTCGACCATGCCGCGCACGATCGCGACGCCGTTGCTCTCGAGATACGCGGTGAGGTTTTGCGGGGCGAGAGGCGCGACGGCGCTCCCGATCTCGCGCAGCGCGTCGAGGCCGCCGATGGTCAGGAGTCCGGGATTTCCCGGACCCAGACCAACGATGCGAACCAGCACCCTACGCTGTTCGGGAGCCTTTCGCGGTTGCCCCCGCAGGGCCGCCGAGCGGCCTTACTTGGTCGAGGCGGGCGCCGGAGAGGCTGCCGAACTCGCTGCCGGTGCGGCTGAAGCCGGAGCCGGCGGAGGCGGCGGCGTGGCGAAGAGGCCGGCAAACTGCGGATCGTTCACGACGATCGTCGCCTTCTGCTGCAGGCCTTGGAGGAACGGCTGGATCAGCGGTGCTTCCTGCTGCTGGCGAAGCGTCTCGGTGATCTGATCCGTCGCGCTCGCAAGCGTTGCCTTCGTTCCGGGAGTGCGCGACTCGACTTGGATGATGTGGTAGCCGAACGGCGATTTCACCGGCGCGCTGATCGCGCCGACCGGCGCCGAGAAGGCGACCTTGTCGAACGCCGGCGTCATCTGTCCGCGCCGGAACGAGCCGAGCTCGCCGCCCTTATCCTTGCTGCCCGGATCCGCCGAGTATTTCTTCGCCAGCGTTGCGAAGCTCTGACCCGACTTCAAGTCGGCTTCGACCATCGTCGCCATCGCCATGTTGGGTAAGAGGATGTGACGCGCGGTCACCTGTTCGGGCTTATCGAACGAGGCGTGGTTCTTGTCGAAGTACTGCTTGACTTGCGCCGGCGTCACGGTGACGTCTTTCGCGAGCGCCTTGTCGAGGATGAGCTGCTCGCGCAGTGCGGAGCGTACGTCGGCTTCCGTGAGACCGCGCGCCTTGAGCATCTCGTCCCACGAACCCGTCGGGAAGTTTGCCTTGATCTGATCCTCACGCGCAGCGATCTCGGCGTCGCTGACCGTAATGTTGTTGCTCTTGGCGTACTGATCGATCAGCGTCTCTTGCACGAGTTGCTGCAGAACGGTCCGGCCCATCGGGCTCGCTTCGAGGCGATCATCGAAGGTTGACCGGCTGATCGCTTGGCCGTTCACCGTAGCGACGGCGCCCCCGCCCGAGCACGCCGCGAGCGACGCGGCGAGAAGGGCGGCGAGGCCCACGGTGATGCGTTGGGCTTTCGACATCTTTGCTCCGTTAGGAAAGGTTGGTTAGGCGTAGTAAGCGGGGCCGATGGCCCCGCGTTACGGCGCCGAGGTTCGAGCGCAATAGGTGACCTCCTCTCTCGGCGTCGGCGTCAGATGGCTTCGAGCAGCGCTCGCAAGAGGGGCATCCACCCCCCTGAGGCGGGGAGATCGACGAGAATGCGCCCCTCGCTGAAACGGAAGCGGTTCTTCGTGAGGGCCGCGAATTTCGGGACCGCGGCGGGGTCGAGTTCGAATCCCGAACCGACGCCGAGCGTGAGGCGGCGCTCGTCGACGACGACGCGCGTCACGCGCTTGCGCAGGGCGATCGCGCGCAGCTTGGTCAGCTCGACGAGGTTTGCCAACGGCTCGGGGAAGACGCCGAAGCGATCGCGCACGCCGGCGGCGACCTCTTCGACCTCCTCTTCCGTGCGGGCCCTTGCCAGCTGCTGGTAGACGGCGATCTTCTGCGAGACCTGCGAGATGTAGCCGGTAGGAATGAAGGCGTCGATCTTTACGTCGATGACCGCCTCGCGCCGATCCTCGAGCGCCGCAGGCGTGCCGCGCCGTTCCGCGATCGCCTCCGCGAGCATCTCGCAGTACGCATCGAAGCCCACCGAAGCGATGAAGCCGGATTGCGCCGCACCGAGCAAGTTTCCGGCGCCGCGAATCTCGAGATCGCGCATCGCGATCTGCAGCCCGGAACCCAACTGCGCGAACTCCCGGATCGCTTCCAGGCGCGCCTTCGCCTCTTCGGTGAGCGCCTTATGCCCCTGATAGAGCAGATAGCAATAGGCTTGGTGATTCGACCGGCCGACGCGTCCGCGAAGTTGGTAGAGCTGCGCCAGGCCGAACCGATCGGCGTCGTTGACGATCATCGTGTTGACGTTTGGAATATCTATGCCGTTCTCGATGATCGTCGTCGCGACCAACACGTCGACCTCGCCGTCGATGAAGCGCTGCATCACCGGTTCGATCTCGGCCTCGCGCATCTGCCCGTGCCCGACCGCGATGCGGGCGCGCGGTACCAGCTGCTCGAGCGCGTTACGCACCGCGTAGATCGACTCGATGCGATTGTGGAGATAGTAGACCTGACCGCCGCGGTCGAGCTCGGCGGCGATCGCGCGCTGCACGACCGCATCGCTCGCCGGCACGACGAGCGTCTTGATCGACATGCGGTTCTTCGGCGCCGTCTGAATGAGCGAGAGGTCGCGCACGCCCATTAACGACATATGGAGCGTGCGCGGGATCGGGGTCGCCGAGAGCGTCAGCGCGTCGACGCTCGCGCGGTACTCCTTGAGGCGCTCCTTGTGCATGACGCCGAAGCGCTGCTCTTCGTCTACGATGATGAGACCGAGGTCCGCGAATGCCACGTCCTTCTGCAAGAGGCGGTGGGTCCCGATCACGACGTCCACCGTGCCTTGCGCGAGGTCGTGAAGGATGCGTCGCTGTTCGGCCCTCGGAGTGAAGCGCGTCAGCTCTTCGACGCGCACGGGAAACGCGCCGAAGCGCGCGCCGAACGTGCGGTAGTGCTGATCGGCCAAGAGCGTCGTCGGCACGAGCACCGCGACTTGCTTGCGGTCCGCTACGGCCTTGAACGCGGCGCGCATCGCAACCTCGGTCTTGCCGTAACCGACGTCGCCGCAGACCAGCCGATCCATCGGACGCGCCGCCTCCATGTCGCTCTTGGTCGCGTCGATCGCCTTCTGCTGGTCGGGCGTCGTTTCGTACGGGAAGGCCTCTTCCATCTCGGTCTGCCACGTCGTGTCCGGGCCGAAGGCAAAACCGGTTGCGAGCTCGCGTTCTGCGTAGAGCGCGACGAGTTCGTCGGCGATCTTACCGAGCGACTCCGAGACGCGCGTCTTCGTGCGCGCCCAATCCGCGCCGCCCATCTTGGAGAGACGCGGGCTCTGGCCTTCGGCCGCGGAGTATTTCGCGATCTGATGCATCTGCGTGACGGGCACGAGCATCCGATCGCTGCCGGCGTAACGCAGATCGAGGTAATCTTGCGTCGCGCCGAGGATCGTCTCGGCGCGCAGCCCGAGGTACTGCCCGATCCCGTGAACGGCGTGGACGACGTAATCGCCGACGCGCAAATCGGCGAGCGTGACCGGCACGCCCTCTTTGATCGCGCGCATCTTGACGCGCTTGGGCGGCGCGCCGAAGATCTCGCGATCGCCGAGGACGCGCATCCGCGCGCCCGGCACGCGAAAGCCGGCTTCGATCGAACCTTGATCCACGAAGACGCCGCCGCGCTCGCGCGGTCCCACGTCCACGCCGGCGGCGTGGAGCAGATCGAGCGTGCGCGTCTTGGCGGCGCTGACGATGAAGAGACTCTCGCCGGCGGCGCTCCATTCGCGCATCGCGCTCGAGAAGAGCTCGATCTGCCGGCTGAAATGCTCGACCGGAAGGCAGTGGAAGACGTGCGACTCCAGCACGGGCGGCAGCCAATCGCCATCGCCGCTCTCGATGCCGCCAGGAAGAACGAGCGCCGGTTCGCGCGCGATCGCCGCGCCGAGCTCGTGCAGCGAGACGGGAGTCGCGGTACTCTCCGCGAGGGCCTCCTCATCGTCGCGCTCGCCGAGGAGCGTGTGCCGCTCGCGCTCGCGCTCTTCATCGAGCGCGCGCGCGACCGCAGCGATCGTGGCGGGCTCGTCGAGCACGACCGTCGCCCCGGCGCCGAGATAATCGAAGAGCGTTACGCCCGCGCTCCCGTTCGGCCGATCGGACCACGGCGCGACCGCCAGCGATTCGATCGCCCCGCTGCTGCGCTGCGACTCGATCGCGAAAGCGCGCAGAGATTCGATCGTGTCGCCGAAGAACTCGATGCGCACCGGCGTCTCGGCCGTTGCCGCGAAGAGATCGATGATTCCGCCGCGCACCGCGTACTCGCCGACCGCGCTGACGACGTCGCAGCGCTCGTAGCCGAGCGCGAAGAGGCGCTCTTGCAGCCGCTCCCAGCCCGTCTCCTCGCCGGGCCGAAGGACGAAACGCCGCTCTTCGAACGCCGCGCGCGGCGCGAAGCGCTGTCTGACCGCGGCGATCGGCGCGAGAACGATGCGAGAGGTCGCATCGGCGAGATCGGCGAGCAGCGTCACGCGCGCGCTCCGCTCCGACGGACTCTCGATCGCGCCGACGGCTTCGTCGCGCGAGCGCAGCAGCGAGACGGCCTCGGCGCGATCCTCGAGATAGTAGAGCAGATCCGCGAAGGCGCGTTCGGCGGCATCCGGGGTCGGGACGATGACGAGCAGCGTTCCGCCGAGCGCGCGATAGAGCGCCGCGAGCATCGCCGGCCGCGCGGCGGCGATCGTCTCGTGCAGCGCGCAGAGCCCGGGTTTGACGCCATCGATCCGGCGCAGCGCGCGCAGGCGCCCGACGACGCTCTCCCAGGAGCGGCTCGATTGCGTCAGCGCGCCGAGCAGCTCGTCCTTCACGAGCGCAGCGCTCCAAGCAGCGGCAGCGACGCGGCGATGCCGAGAGCCGCCGCGAGCGGCGGGCTTGGCGTCGCTACCGCGTCGGGCACGTAGCGCAGCAACGACGTGAAGCCGAGCAACAGCGCTACCGCGGCAGCCCGCGTGCGCGGCGCGCCGGCGGCGAGCGCCGTCAGCCAGAGCGCGTACCACGGATAGGGGTTCGGAATCAGCGCCCACGCCGCGATTCCTAGCCAGAGCCACCCGTCGGCTCGGGCCGAGCGCAGATGGGCGATGCCGCGAAACGCGAGCGCCGCGGCGACCGCGATTGCGAACAGCGATGCCGGAACGGCGCCGAGCGGCGCGAGTACCGCCGCTACGGAAGCCGCAGGCGCGTACGCCCCGTGCGGCGCGACCTGCGTCGCGACGGCGCGAAGCAGCGGCATGGAGATCGCCGCCGCGATCGCGATTCCGACGGCGGCTCCGACTCGCGCGCGAGGGTTGACCGCCGCGAGCGCGATCGCCGCCCCCGCTCCGGGGAGTTTGATCAGCGACGAGAGCGCGACGACCGCGGCGCCGGCGGCGGCGCTGCGCGTGCGCGCGAGCGCGAAGCCCGCGAGAACGAAACAGAGCGCGAGCGCGTCGTTGTGGCCTTCAACCGCGCACCAGAGCGCGACGGGGTTCAATCCGATCGTTGCGGCGGCGAGCAGCCGCGCGGCCCGATCCCCGCGATAGGCGGCGTACGCGAGCGGGATGCACGCGAGCAGCGCGAGCACCGCGGTTACGCGCATTCCGTCGAGTTGCGCGAGCGTGCCGAACGGCGCGAGCGCGATCACGATCGCCTTCGCGAGCGCGACGAACGCCGGCCCGTAGACGCAGACCGGGAAGACCGAGCTCGTCCCGAGCGGCGTCGAGGGGGCCCACTGCCAGTTCGCATCGGCGAGCAGCGGATCGCCGCGCGCGATCGCCGCGTGTACGTACGGATCGAGGCCGAGCCGTGCCAGCTCGCCGTAGGCCGCATACGCGTAGACGTCGCTCGAGAAGAGCACGGGTGAAAACCACGCGGCGAGCGACGCGAGCGCGGCGACCGACGCCGTCGTCGAGAGCGGGAGCGGCTGCGCGCGCAGGATCGCCCGCCGATAGAACGCGCCGGCTACGGCGATCGCGAGCAGCAACGCCGCGAGCGCGATCGCGCCGCGCACTCCCCACTCGGTGACGACGGCGAGAGGCTGCGCCTGGCCGGCGTTCATGCGGCGCGCGCGAGCGCCGCTGCGGCGATGCCGAGCAGCACCCACCACGCGCCGCCTACCTTAGGATAGAAGACGAGGTAATCGACGACCTGATGGAGGGCGAGCGCGACGGTAGCCGCCAGCGCCGCCAGAACCCACGGCGACGCGCCGCGGAGACCGCGCGCAAGCGAGGTGACGATCGCGCCCAACAGCGCAAGCGTCGCCGCAAACAAGACGAGGCCTCCCTCGGCGAGCGATTGGAGATACCAACTGTTGGCGTGCGTTCGCACGCCGGCGACGCCGTAGGCGGGAAGCGCGAGCTCGAAGTTTCCCGCGCCGACGCCGAGCAGCGGCCGATCGCGCCACATGCGCCAAGCCGCGCCCCAAAGTTCGGAACGATTGCCGACGCCGCCGGCGTAGAGGCTCGGCTCGAGCGTCGCGCGGAGCACGCCCGGCGCGTGCGCGTAGATTGCCCACCATGCGGCGCCCGCGAGACCCGCTGCCAGACCGAGCGCCGCAGGACGGAGCGCGCGCCATGCGGCACGGCCGCCGGCGAATGCAAGGATCGCCGCGACGACCGCGAGCCCGAAGAGGCCGGCGCGCGAAAACGTGAGGACGTCGGCGCACACGGCGAGCGCGAGCGCGATGGCGATCGGCGCGGATCGTCGCGCCGGCGCCCACGCTCCGAGCGTAGCGACGGCGATCTCACAGTAACCGGAGAGCTGGTTGGGACCTTCGAGAAGTCCGGCGACTCGCGGAACGATCGCCGCACCGATGTAGAGACCCGAAGGCGAGCCGATCGCCTCCTGCACGAGCGCGGAGAGCGATACGGCAATCGCTGCCGCCGCCACGGCGGTCAGCGGCGCGTCGTCGTCGCCGTCGAGATAATAACAAAGGAAGGCGGCGGCGAAGAACGCGCCATACTCGACGACCTTGAGCGTCTCGCGCAGCGCGACGCCGCGGTTGATCGCGTCGAGCAGCGTCAGCGCGGTCGCGGCGAGATAGAGCGCCAGCGCGCCGAGGAGCAGGGGAGCCGGCGGCCTGCGCAGCGCTCGAATCGCGCCGCCGTACGTCGTCAGGCCGATCAGCACGCCGAGCAGCACCGCCTTCGGAATCGTGATCGTCGTGCCGAATAGGTCGTGGGCGAATGCTATCGGGGTCGTCAGCACGAGCGCGGCGAGACCGTACGCCGGACGCCGCGCGGTCAACAGCGCCGCCGCGACGACGGCGAGGACGAAGAGCGCGGCCGCCGGCGGATCGAGCGGCACCGGCAGCGCGAACCGGTCGACGACCGGATGGTACTTCAGAACTTCCTCAAGATCGCTCGATATCGCTGATCAGATAGAGCGGACGCCCCTTCACCTCGTCGTAGACGCGGCCGAGATACTCGCCGAGAATCCCCAGGCTCATCAGTTGCACGCCGCCGAGGAAGAGCACCGCGACGATCGTGGACGCCCATCCGGGCGTGTACGCGGGCGGTTTGAGGCTGAAGAGCTTGAAACCGATGACGACGAGCGCGTAGACGAAAGCGACCGCGCTCACCGCGAATCCGAAGTAGGAAGCGAAGCGCAGCGGGATGTCGGAGAACGACGTTATCCCATCCATCGCGAAGCTCAGCATCTTCGTCAGCGGATACTTCGTCTTTCCGGAGTGGCGCACGTCGCGATCGTACTCGATCGCCGTTTGATTGAAGCCGACCCAGCTCACCATCCCGCGCAGAAAGCGATGGCGTTCCGGCGACCGGCGCAGCGCGTCCACGACGCGCCGGCTCATGAGGCGAAAATCCCCGGCGTCGAGCGGAATCGCGATCTTCGTCATCCGCTTGATCACGCGATAGAAGATGCGCGCGGTGACGAGCTTGAAGGAGCTCTCGCCGCGGCGCGTGCGGCGCACGGCGTAGACGACGTCGTAGCCTTGGCGCCACTTGTGAAGGAAGGCCTCGATCAGTTCGGGCGGGTCTTGAAGATCGCCGTCCATCAGAACGACGGCGTCGCCCGTCGCGATCTCGATGCCCGCGGTCGCGGCGAGCTGGTGGCCGAAGTTGCGCGAGAGATTGACGAGCACGACGTTGCGCCGGTGATCCATTTCGCGCCGAACCGCCATCGCGGTGCCGTCGCTGCTGCCGTCGTTGACGAGCACGATCTCCGGCTCGAAATCCGGCCGAAGGCGTTCGACGACGCTCCCGATGCGTTCGAGCAGCGGCGGGACGTTCGCCGCCTCGTTGTAGAGCGGGACGACGATGCTGAGAACCGGACGCGAGCTCTTCATCGGCTAAAGGGTTTTCAACCTCACGGGGGCAGAACCAGGCCTGATGCCCCCCAGCGTCCGCCCGCTCTTTTTCATTCTCTTGGCGCTCGCCCTCGCGAACTGCAGCCGCGGCCTCCGAACCCCGAGCGCGCAGCCGGCGACGTCGAAACCGATGACGGCGGCAACGGCGCCAACGGCGCCGGCGGCGGCGCCGACGCCGGCCCCGCACGTCAAAGCGGCCGCCCCGTCCGCACAGCCGGTCGCCGCTGCAGCGCCCTCACCCTCGCCGTCGCCCTCGGCAAAGCAACTCGCCGCGATGCTTCCGCCCGAGCCGAAGGGCGTCGAGCGGCTGCCGCCCCAGGCCCCGCCGCAGATTATCGAGATCGCCGTAAGCCAGACCGACGTCTCGCCGGGCGACCGCGTCTTCGGCCGCGTCGTGACGAGCTCGAACGTCGCGAGCGTCCAGGCGCGCATCGGGTCGTACTCCGTCTCGCTCGTAAAGGTCGGGGTCGGTCGGTTCGAGCTCACGTATACCGTCGGTCCTCTCCCGTGGTTCGTTCGCGGAAACTTTTCGATGCAGGTGATCGCGCGCAACACGCGCGGCGACACCGTCACCCGCTCGGTGCCGTTGACCGTTCGCTAACCCGGCGGTCTTCCCGGCGGGTGCGGCGGCTGCGGAGGGGGCACGCTCGTCGGTAGATTCGGGAACGGCGCCGGATTGTACGGCGTCGGCATGATCTGCGGCTGCACTTGATTGAGGGCGCCGGGCTGCGCGTCTTGCCAAGCATAGACGGTGTCGCGGACGACGCGCACGTCCGCGTCGGTCACGACGACGTTGCGCGGCGTGCGCGCCAGACCGTTCTGCGCGATCTCCTGCGACTGCAGGGAGCCGCGGTCGTAGAGATAGCGAAAGATCGTGCCGGAGTTAAAACGCCGGGTGATCTGGTAGTGCAGCGCGTCGACGCGATCCATCGGAATCGCCTGCGCGTTCCACCCGCTCGCGTCGGTGGCGATGTAGACCGACGACGTGAAGGGCGTGTAGGGCGGAACCTGCACGATGAACGTGACGAGCACCGGTCGTCCGGAGAAACGCTGCGTCGGAACCGCGCTCTCGCCCGGAGCCGGCGTCTCGACGGCTTTGAGCAGATCGGGATTGGGGACCGGAGACGAAAGCGCCACGGCGAAACGCAGCACGTCGGCAAAGTTTCCCTGCGGCGGCAGCGGCGCGCGCGACAGATCGAGCTCCGTTACCGTGCCGGTCGAATCGAAGGTCGCGCGGGCCCAGATGCGCGGCGCGGGCCGCAGCGTCGTCGCGCCGCCGGTCTTCGCATCGCGAATGACGACGTCGTTTGCCACGTGGAAGCCGTCGCCGGTCGTGAAGAAGACGTAGCCGTCTTGGTAGGCGAGGAGCTGCCCGCTCACGACGATCGACGATCCGGCCGCGAGGAGGACGACGGCGAGCGCGAGCGCTCCCAGCGAGATCTTGGCGCGTCTCATATCGGCAAGAGCTGCACGACGAAGGTCGGCTGCCAGAACTGGGTGCGATAGGGATTGCCGTACCAGTAGAAGGTGCGCGAGACGTCGAGCAGGGCGTGCGAGAGAATCTTCAATCGCACCTCGCCGGTCGCGTCGTACGGCGGCTGGCCGAGGTACGACGTGTAGAGCGGCTGTCCGATGATGTTGTTCGGCGGGAGCGCGAAGACGCCGGGGACCGGTATCGGAAAGTCGTCGTGGTGTCGGACGAGCAGCGAGAAGTTGAACTCCGGCGTCGGCGCATCGTTGAGGCCGAGGCTCGCCGTGCGCATCGTCGAGATGCCGCGGAACGACGAGAAGCTCTGCGGGCAGTAGAAGGTGTTGGGAGGCGAACACGGCTGGTAGCCGCCGTTCTCGTAGAAATCGCCGACGTTGAGAATCTGATAGCCGAGATACGCGTTGACACCCCGCGAGAACTGACGGTTGACGCTGAAGTTCTCCGAGCTGGTGTCGATGTAGTGCGGCAGCGAGTTCCACTGCCGCTGACGGTTCCAGCTGGCGTTGAAGTAGTAGGTCTGATACGGGCTCGCGGCGTCGTTCAGCTTGATCGACGGCGTAAAGAGGTTGAAGCCGAAGACCGTATTCCAGATCGTCGTGTAGACCGGGCAGTAATACTGCGGCGGATGCTTGACGTCGTGCTGGTCGGGACAGGGGGCGCCGTACGCCTGCAGTCCGGGCACGGTGATCGGCGCGCTCCCATTATTCCCTTGATTGTATTGAGCGGCGCCGACGGTATCGTGATTGAATCCGTATCCCTCGTAGATCTGCTCGAAGAGCGGCCAGTTCAGGATGCGATTCTGGAAGCTCGACGCCGTGATCTGCATCTGCGACGGGTGGGAAAGGTTGCCGGCGATCGTCCCGGGGCCCAGCGAACCGGGACCGAGGACGTTGTAGTTCGTGAGCTGGGAGGTCGCCGAGACGTACGAGTGCGCGAACGCATACGTCGCGTTGATGAACGTCGTCTGCTGGGCGGCCTTCGGCTCGCTCAGGAACGTCTGTTGCGCGTAGTACTGCGTAAACGTCTGAATCTGAAAGCGGCTGCCGAGCTTCTCGTAGAGCGCGAGATTCCACCACTTCTCGGCGCGGGTCGCCGGATTGACCGAGAAGATCGCGTATTCGTGCGAGCCGACCAGATGCTGCTCGACCGAAAGATAGGTTTTATACGTCGGGTCGTAGCGAAGGTGGACGGCCGTCAGCGCGTTCGTGTTTCCCGCGACGTTCCACGTGAGATCGACGCTCGCGCCCGAGAGCGTGTTCTGCGCGAAGTACTGACTCGGCGAGAAATTCACGACGTAGGATCCGAGCGGCACGCCGGCATCGAGGAAGTACGTGTGCGCGTTCACGAAGCGTACGTACGTTTTGGAGCCGATGATCGCCGCGTTCGCGGTGATGCTCGGGTGCTCGCCGATCCCCGGAAAGTAGAACGCGTCGTCCGGCATCGTGCGTCCTTTGACCGGATGGGCGAGGTCGCCGTCGAGGAAGGTCCAGCGATCCGGCTCGCTCGTCACCGGAATCAAATAGATTCGCCGGAAATCGAGAAAGTCTGAGATCGCCGCGCCGCTGACCGTTCCCGTCGCGTCGTGCAGCGTCACGTGGCCGGCGACCATGAAGCGGTTGAGCTTGAGATCCATCGAGAACGAATCGCCCGTCACCGTGAAGCCGTCGCTCGTGCGCACCCGCACCTTGCCGTCGCCCTCCAGCAGGAAGCGATTGTAGTAGAAGTCGATGCGCGTCGCGTTCAAGTAGATGAGCGTCGTCGGCGGAGCCGGGGTAGGGCTCGGCGGCGGCGCGGCGGTTCGAGCCGCAACGCACTCAAGGAGCAGCGTCAGCGTCGTGAGGACCGCCGAAAACGCGATTCGTGGCACGGTCGCAACGCTTTCTTCCCTGAGGGAAGGCGCGCCTTGCGACGGCCCGAAACGAGGGTCGCTACCGTGATGAAGCGCGTGGTCGCGATCGTGATCGACTCCGGCGGCGTCGGCGCACTCGCCGATGCGGCCGAGTACGGCGATTCGTCTGACGTGAATACGATCGGCAACGTCGCGCGACGGCTCGGATCGTTGCGCCTGCCGAACCTCGAGCGTTTGGGGTTGGGCCTATTAACGGAAGTGGCCGGCGTTGCAGCGGTCGCCGAGCCGCGCGCGCGCGTCGCGCGGTTGCGCGAACGAAGCCGGGGGAAAGACACGATAACCGGACACTGGGAGATGATGGGAATTCTCACGGCCGTGCCCTTCCCAACCTATCCTCACGGCTTTCCGTCCGAGGTGCTGGAAGCGTTCGAAAGCATCGTCGGAAAGCCGGCGCTCGGCAACCGCCCCGCCTCGGGCACCGAGATCATCGAAGAGCTCGGGCCGGCCCACCTGGAGAGCGGGCGGCCGATCCTCTACACCTCGGCCGACTCGGTCTTCCAAGTCGCCGCGCACGAGGAGGTCGTGCCCCTCGCGGAGCTCTACGAATGGTGCCGGCGGGCCCGCGAGATGCTCCGCCCGCCCCACGCCGTCAACCGGGTCATCGCTCGCCCGTTTGCCGGAAAACCGGGGGCTTTCCACCGGACGCCGAATCGACGGGACTATGCAATCGAGCCGCCCCCGAACTTGCTCGACGAACTCGGAACCGGAAACGTCGGGGTGCACGCGGTAGGAAAGATTTGCGACATCTACTGCGGACGTGCCATAACCACGTCGGTCCGCGTCGCCGACAACCGTGACGCGATGGAGAGAACGTTCGAGTTGCTGGAACGCGTCGACCACGGCTTCGTCTTTACGAATCTCAACGATTTCGATTCGAAGTTCGGCCATCGCAGGGACGTGCGCGGATATGGAAGCGCGCTCGAAGAACTCGACGCCATGCTTCCCGGCATCGAGACGCGGCTGCGCCCCGGAGACGAAATGATTCTCACGGCCGATCACGGCTGCGATCCGACCGCGCCCGGCTCGGACCACACGCGCGAGTACGTGCCGTTCGTCCACCTCGGACCCCACCGCGGAGCCGAGCTCGGCGAACTCGAGGGCCTGGATCTCGTCGGCCGTACCGTCAAGCGCGCGCTGCTGGGAGCCGCATAGGGTGCGAGCGAGCAACGCGGTTCGCTTCGCGATCGGCGCCCCGGCGGAACGCGCGGTGCCCGAATCCTGGCCCGCTCTCAAGCGAGCGATCGACGTCGGGCTGGGCGCGGCGCTGCTCCTTCTCACCGCTCCGATCGTCGTGCTCGCGGCGGTCGCGATAACGTGCGTCACCGGCGGCACGCCCTTCTTCGCGCAGGAGCGGGTCGGGATGCACGGGCGGCGCTTTAAGATGTACAAGCTTCGCACGATGGTGAACGGCGCGCACGCGATGCGCCAGAGCGTCATGCATCTCAACGAGGTGGACGGCCCGGTCTTCAAGATCCGCAACGATCCTCGCCTGCACCCGCTCGGGCGCTTTTTGCGCCGCACGAGCATCGACGAGCTGCCGAATCTCATCAACGTCGTCTTCGGAGAGATGTCGCTCGTCGGTCCGCGTCCCGCTCTGCCGAGCGAGGTCGAGGATTACGATGCGGTGGCGCTTCGGCGGCTGAGCGTGCCGCAGGGCGTCACCTGCCTCTGGCAGATCAACGGCCGCAGCGACGTTTCGTTCGAACACTGGATGGAGCTCGACAACCGGTACGTCGACTCGTGGACGCCGCTGGGCGATCTGCTGATCGTCGCGAAGACGATACCGGCGGTGCTACGGAGGGACGGAGCGCATTAGGTCAACGCCGCACCTCAGAGTCGTCCCGCGTTCCCGCCGGCCGCGCCAACGCATCTCGATCGCCGGCTCCACGTTTTTCGTCATGGGGGCGACGTTTGCGTCGACGCTGCTCGGCTTCATGCGCGAGGTCGTCAGCGCGCGCTATTACGGTACGCGCTGGGAGATGGACACGTTTCTCGCGGCGGCGACGATCCCGACGATCCTTTTCGGCGTCTTCAACGGCGCGCTCGTCAGCGCGCTCGTTCCGACCTTCTCGGAGTATCTCGCGCACCGCAAAGAAGAAGAGGCCTGGCGCCTGGCGAGCACGACGCTGAACATGCTCGCGATCGTGCTCACCGCCTGCGCCGTCGTCGGCTTCTTCACCGCGGGCTGGTACGTGCCGCTGATCGCCCACGGGTTCCCGGCGCCGCAGATGGGCGTGGCGATCCGCATGACGCGCTGGCTCATGCCGAGCATCGTCGCGGTGAGCCTCTCGGGCGTGCTCTCGGCGATGCTCAACGCCTACCATCGTTTCCGCTCGGCGGCGCTCGTCGGCGTCGCGGTCAACGTCGTGACGATCGCCTGCGTCGTGCTGCTCAGCCACGGCATGGGGATCTACGCTCTCGTGCTCGGGACGGTGCTCGGGTTGACGGCGCAATTGCTCGTGCAACTGCCGTCGTTTCTCTCGATCGGCAAGTATCGCCCGATCATCGATCTGCACCACCCCGGTCTGAAGAAGATCTGGGTTCTGCTCGGTCCGATCATGGTCGGCTCGGCGGCGGGTCAGCTCGCGCTTTTCTTCGACCGGTTCTTCGCCTCGACGCTCGCGCCGGGCTACATCGCCGGCATGAACTACGCGACGAAACTCGTCAACTTTCCGCAGCAAATCTTCGCAGCGGCGATCGCGACCGTCATCTTTCCGCTCTTCGCAGCGCAGTTCGCGCACGAGAACCGTCGCGGCGTCGCGCGCAGCGTCGTCACCGGCCTGCGTCTCGTGAACTTTATCACGATTCCCTCCGCCTGCGCGCTGATCGTGCTCGCCCATCCGATGGTGCAGGCGCTCTTCGAGCGCGGAACGTTCCAAGCCAGCGCGACCGATCTTACGGCGAGCCTGCTGCCGTACGCCGCGCTCGGCCTGATCGCGCTCGCGGCCAACGTCGTCCTTACGCGATGCTGTTTTGCCTGCCGCGAAACGCTCTGGCCGGTGACGATCTCGGTCGTCACGGTCGTCGTCAACGTGTTGCTCTCGCTCGTCTGGCTCCCGACCTTGGGCGCGCGCGGCCTGCTGCTCGCCAACTCCTTGAGCCAGACGATGCAGGCGATTCTCTTGCTGATCGTCACGGCTCGGCTCGTCTCCGGCATCGACTGGGGCGCGCTCTCGATCTCGGCCGGCAAGGTCATCCTCAGCTCGCTCGCGATGTTGGCGGCGCTCGGCTGGATCGGCGCGCTCGGCGTTACGCCGGAGGCAACGTTTGCCTCGCGCGGCTGGTTCCTCTTCGGTCAGATCGCGATCGGCGGCACCGTCTTCGTCGCCGTAGCGCGCATGCTCGGCGTCGAGGAACTGGATCTCGCGTGGCGGACGATCGTCGCCAAGTTCGAGCGTAATCTCGTCAGCCCGCCGGAGAACCGGGAGGCGCCGATCGCCTAGCCCGGCGGCGCGCGATTAAGTGACTTTGGTCAATTTTCATCGGCAGGCTCGCTTTTCCCCGAGAGCCAACCTTGCCAGCGCCATGCTTTCGATCCTGATGCCCGCTTACAACGAGGCAAGTTCGATCGCCGACAACGTGTGCGAAACGGTCGAAACGATGCAAGCGACGGGCCTGGATTTCGAGATCATCGTCATCGACGACGGCAGTCTGGACGGAACCCACGCCGCCGCGAGTCACGCGCTTCGAGCGTGGCCCGATCACGTGCGCGTGGTCCGCTGCTCGCGCAACGAAGGCAAAGGCAACGCGCTGATCTGCGGGGCGTCCTACGCACGCGGCGAGTACGTGGCCTTCCTCGACGCCGACATGGATCTCCACCCGGAGCAACTGGCGAGCTTTTTCGCGATCATGAACGACACCGGCACCGACGCGGTGATCGGATCGAAGTTTCATCCGGCGTCGAAGATCGACTATCCGGTGGAACGGCGGATCTATAGTTTCTTCTATTACGTGCTCGTGCGCACGCTCTTCGGACTCCCGGTGCGCGACACGCAGACCGGCATCAAACTCTTCAAGCGTCCGGTTCTGGAGCACGTGATGCCGCGGATCCTAGTCAAGCGCTTCGCGTTCGATCTCGAGCTGCTCGCCAACGTCCACCACTTCGGCTACCGCATCGTCGAGGCTCCGGTGACGGTGAACTTCAAGCGCGTATGCAGCCGTCTGCGGCTGCCCGCGGTGTGGAACGTCTTCCTCGACACGCTGGCGATCTTCTACCGCATGCGGATCCTGCATTATTACGACCGGCCCGACCGCGTGATGAACCACGACCGCGCAGCCGGGTCGCACGAAATCGTCGTACCGATCGTCATCGGGGAGTAGCCGCAGGTGGCCGGTGATACCGCGCTGGTGCTGTTGCTACCAGGGCTCGGCGATGCGCTGGCTGCGGGTCCGATCCTGCGAGGGCTCTCGCGCGACGGCTGGACCGTCGACGCGCTCACGATGCATCCGCCCGTTAGCGAGTATCTTCGCGGGCTCGGCGTCGTTCGCGACATACGCGAGATGCCGATCCGGCCGGGCGCGCGCGACGCGCTCGCCGCGATAGCGGCGTTTCGTCCGCGCCGCTACGACCTCAGCGTCCTCCCGTTTCCCGCGACCCGCTGGCAGTATACGCTGATCGCGCGCGGCGCCGGCGCTCGGCGGCTCGCCATGCACGCGTACGGCGGCGCTGCCGACGCAATCGCCAGCAGCACGCGCAACGTGCGGTTGCCGTTGGGCGGCGGGCACCGGCTGGCGGAGAACGTTCGGCTCGCGCACGCCCTCGCTCTCACCGCGGGAGACGACGATTTCGAGTACTGGGTGCCCGAGGCGTGGCGAGCGCCGCGAATTCCCGGCACGCTCGGCATCCACCCCGGCTCGATGGCGTGGAAAGGGAACGAGGCAAAGCGGTGGCCGTACGAGCGATTCGTTGCCTTGGCGCGCGACGCGGCCGCTCGAGGCCGCAGCGTGCGCGTCTTCTTCGGCCCGCACGAGCTGCGCGAGGCGGGGCGCGCCGAGGAAGATTTTCGAGGGGTCGCGGGAATCAGCATCATTCGCGAGCCGCTCGCGGAGGCCGCGCGGCGGTTGGCAGAGTGCGAAGTCTTCGTCGGAAACGATGCCGGTTTCAGCCATCTCGCCTCGGGGCTCGGCGTCAAGACTCTCGCGCTTTTCGGCATGACGAGCGAGGTGAGAGGGATCCCGATCGGTCCGGCCGTGGCGTTGCGCCCCTCGCTCTGCCCGGCTTGCCACGACGAGGGCTCGCGGGGTTTCGAATGCGTGAGGAGGCTCGAGTATCGGTGCATCCTGCGCGACATCGAATACGACGCGGTGCGCAAGCAAGTCGACGAACTCTTCGAAACCTCGTCAGTCGAACAGCGCCTTAGCTTGGAAGGTCCCTACAGACTCTACGGAAAGGCTTACTCGTGAAAGAGCAGACGGCGCAAGGCAGAGCGCCAGGCGTTACGGCGGGGAAGACCGCCGGCCTACGCGCCCTCGGGCTCGATCGTGCGCTTCCCGCGGCCGTCCAGCGTTGGCTCGTTCCGCTGCTCTTCATCGCGCTCGCCTTGCTCGTCACCGCCTCGTACGGCAGCGGCGTGCAGCTCAACGACGGCCAGGCGTCGCTCCACATCAACCCGCTGCGTTTCCTGGGGCAGCTGCTGCACGCGTGGAACCCGGCGCTCTCGCTCGGGACGCATACCGGATTCTGGGTTCCCTATCAGATGCCGTATTCGTGGGTATACGGATTGGCCCAGGCCCTGCACGTCTCGCAGGACTTCGCGCAGCACGGCGCCGTCTTTTTGGTCTACCTCGGCTGCCTCTGGTCGATGTACTACTGCTTGCGCGGCGTCGCTCCGTGGCTCGACGAAATCTCGAAGATCGCCGGATCCGTAGCGTACCTCTTCAATCTCTACGTCGCGCTCAACTCGCAAGCGCAGATCGTCTGGCTTCTGACGTACGGAACGCTCCCCGCAATGGTCGGCGTTCTCGCGCGCGCCATGCGCGGCGAGATGAACGTCTGGCGCGCCTCCCTAGCGATCGCGCTGCTCGCGCTCGTCGGTGCCGGGGTCAACCCGCCGCTCGTCGCGATCAACGTCATCATCGTGGCGATCTTCGTCGTCGTAACGATCGCGGTCGATCCCAAGCCGGGCGTCGTCGCGAGCCGAACCCTCCCGATCGTCGTCGCGGCGTCGATTGCCGCGATTGCGATCAATCTCTACTGGGTCGTTCCGTTCGTCGATTACTTCAGGGGCGTCTGGCTCAACGGCGTGCTGAGCGAGGCGCCGTCGATGCACAACGCCGCGACCTCGTTCGCCAACGTCCTGCGCGGCCTCGGTCACTGGGCGACGTTCGTCTCCTTTGCCGGGCGCGCGTACTTCCCGTGGGCCGCGACGTATGCGGGCGGATTGTTCGGGGCGTTGCTCTGGTTCGTGCCGGTCGTCGCGCTCAGCGGCGTCGGCCTGCGGCGCAATCAGCGCCCCGCGACGCTGTTCTTTCTGCTCGTCGCGATCGTCTCGATCCCGATCGTCGTCGGTTACTATCACGACGAGCTCGGCGACGCCGTAACGACGCCGGTTTACGATCAGCTCTACCGGAATTTTCCCGGATTCCAGATGTTCCGCTTCTCGTACAAGTGGGTAGCCGGCGTGGAGTTCGGGCTCTGCGGCCTCTACGCGCTGTCGAGTTTTGCCTGCATCGCAACGCTGCGCGAGTATATCGCGAAGCTCAATCCGCTCGATCAAAAGAATTGGGCGTGGACCGTCTCGGCTGCGCGAACGCTCGTCATCGCGCTCCCGATCCTCGTCTTCGTTCCGGTTGTGGTCAACAAGACGAACTACCCGGGCCAGCCCATCCCGAGCTGGGAGTATCGCGAGAGCTCGCTCGTCGGAAAGGACCAGGGGCATCGCGTCGCGCTCTTCCCGACGCAGTTTCTCGAGCAATTCGATTGGGGGAATCCGCAGTTCTATATCGAGGACTCGCTGATCGATCGTCCGATGGTCTACGGATTGCTCGGCAGCGAACCGTCCGAGGGCAGCGACATGTGGGTGCGCCGCGCCTATCGCGCGACGCGCGAGGGCCTGCCGTTCGCTTCGGATCTCTTCCGCGTCATGGGCGTCGATACGATCTTGCAGCGCGACGACTTCATACCCGCAATCGATTTTAGTTCGCCGGGTGAGTGGCGCTTCAACACGACCACGCTGACCCACGACCTGCTCCACCGCGTCCTGCGCGTAACGCCGGAGCGCAGCGACGGCCCGCTGCACGTCTACAAGCTTCCCCGGGCGCTGCCGCTGCTCTATGGCGTGACCCATCCGGTCATCAGCACGCTGCCGACCTTCTCCGACGCCTATCTCGGCGACGTCGAGGCGATGGCGAGCGGAAAGGCGGAGTTCGATCCGCCGACGCGATCCGAAGACGAATTCTCGTCGCTGATGCAGTCGCTCGCGCCGATCCTTCCCGCGACGCCGGAGCAGGTGCGCGATCTCGCGCTCAAAGCGGCGCTCTCGCGCGGCATCAGAGTCCATCCGCCGTCGGCGGATGCGGCGTGGCTGACGCACTTCACCATCGAGCACGGCGGCGACTACGCCGTCTTTGCGCTCGATCAGTCGCTGCTCTTCGACGTGCCGGCGCCGCAGACGCTCGAGATCGACGGCAGAGGCCTCTCGCTGCAGACCAGCGGCGGTGCGTGGACGCAGTACAGCAACATCGGTCTAACGCCCGGAACGCACTGGGTCTCGGATGGATACCTCGATCCGGATCTGGTCGTCGCGCTCGTAAGCGTCGACGATCTGCGTGCTTGGCAGGACAGAATCACGACGCTCACGCGCTCGATGCCGCAGAATCTCGCCTCGTCGGATCTCGTCTTCGCCCCGAAGACGACGGTGACGGTTCCGGCCTCCGGCAAGTATCGGCTGCGCGCGACGGCCGTCGGCCCGTTCGGACCCGACGGTCTCATCAATACTCGGCTACGCTCGACCGGAGTCACCCGCGGCGCGTTCCCCGCCGACCTCTCGGGAACGCTGCCGTACGTCTTCGCGCACGGGGTCGTCGCTACGTCGGCGGTGTTGATGCCGCCGCAATGGTACCGCGACGACCCCTCGGCGTACGATTGGCAGCGCGGCGATCCGATCTCGTGGTTTCTCTTCGCGCGCGACTCGACGGTGCGGGTCTTCGTCCCCGGGGGACGCGCGGTGCACGCCCGCGTCTCGATGCGAGTCAGCCGTCTGCAAGTCTCCGATCTCTTAACGGCGAGCGTGAACGGCGGACCGCCGCAGTCCCTGACGCTCGGCGGACCGCCGGCAAAAGACCAGGCGTACGACTCGGTGGATAGCATCGACGGACCGGTGCCCGTGCCCGCCGGCTTTGCCATCGATCTCCATCCCGGCTGGAACGACGTCGCGTTCGACTTTCATTTGAAGAAGGGCGAGCCCTACGACCTCGGCCCCGACGTGATCTCGGCTGCGGTCGCGCCCGATCTCTCGTTCGAGGCGACCGGAACCATCGGCGGTACGGCGGCGGGCTCGTCCGACGCATCGTTCACCGCCTATCCGCTTCTCCCGCCGCCCGCCGGATTGACCGGAGATCCGGATATCGTCGGAAGCGTCTCCGGCAGCGGGAACGCCGGCGTCTCGCTCGCCGTCGCACTCGAGACGAACGGCAAGGTCGTCTACCGGCTCTTCCCGATCGGCAGCGACGGCGCGTTCGACATCAACTTCATGCACCCGTTCCCGAACGGCTGGGACGATTCGTCGGACCGCATCGTCGGCATGTGGTTCCTTTCGCGCACGCCTGGCGCGCAGGTAACCGACCTCTTCTACAACCTCCACGCGCTGCCGGGACGGGCGCTGCGCCATCCGCGATCTCTCGACGCGCTTCCGATCAAGATCGACGGCCGGCTCACCGCAGCCCGCACCGTCTTTCTAACGAAGGGACGGCACGTCGTGAGCAGCGGCGATCGGCAGGTGAAGATCGCTACGCTGGCCCTCGATCCGGTGACGCTGCCGCGCACGCGCGATTTCACCGTCGCGTGGCAGCGCCGCGCGCCGACGGCGATCGACGTGACGGTGAGGACGACGAGCTCGCCGTTCCTTCTCGTCTTCGGCGAGGCGTTCCATCCCGAGTGGCGAGCGACGCTCGCCGGACAGCAGTTGCCGCACGTCATCGTCGACGGCGTCTCGAACGGCTGGATCGTGCCGAGCCTGCCGTCGGGAGGAAAGATCGAGCTGACCTTTACCGGCCAGACCTACTACGTGTTCTCGGCCGCGATCTCGATCATCGCGCTCTTGATCATCATCGTTTTGGCGTGCTCGCCCGATCTCTGGCCGATTCACGGACAGAAGCGTTGAACCGTAGGGACGTCGTCTGGGCGCTGCAGCGCGCCCTCCGCTTCTCGGTCGGCACCGCCGTCGTCGCTCTGATCTCCGCGTCGACCCTGACCGGCGTCGCGGCGGAGCGGCTCTCGACGACGGCCTATCTCGCTGCGACGTTTGCCGCGATCGTTCTCGCGGTCTCGCTCTTCGTGCCGGCGCGCGAAGGCGACGAGCCCAAGCCGGCCCCGCACGCGTTTCCCGCGTTTCTCGCGTTGATGATCGGCGTGGCGATCTTCCTTGGTCTCAGCGCCGCCCTCGCATCGCAGCCGGGCGCGGAGCTGCTCCTGGTCGTCGCCTGCCTCAGCCTCGTCGTCGTATCGATTCTCTTCCGATCGGGAACGCTGCAGCGGGTCAACGCAGTGCTCGTGCGCGGGGGTTTTCTCGTCGCCGCAAGCCGCTACGCGGTCGCGGCCGGCGTTATCGCGCTCCTCCTCGCGGTCGTGCTACCCGGGGATGCGAGCGAGAGCGCGGCGGCGTTTGCGTATCGCTTCATGCTCCTGGCGGCCGTCTTCGTCGCGGCATCGCTGCTCGCGCCGACGCGAGTCGGCACCTGGACGGCGAAGAGCTACGTGCTTGGGGTTCGCCTTCTCGACCGCCAGGCGTACGAATTCGTCTTCGAGCGCACGGCGAGTTACGCCGCGATCGTCGCCGGCAGCGCGTTGATCGTCGCAAGCTTCTTTCTGCCGCCGTTCTCCGAGCCGTTTGCGATCGCGGCCTACGGTGCGGCGGTCTTGGCGACGTTCGGCGTCGCGATGGAGTGCCGGCGGCTACGCGGATAGGCAAGCCGCTCGCAATCGCGGCTGCGCTGCTCTTTGCGGCGTTCGTCGTCGCCAAGGGCGTTCCGACGCTGCGCCACGACTGGACCTGGCCGATCGATCGCGCGGCGATCGCACCGTTCCTGGGCGAGGCGACGTCGGGTTGGCTTTCGACCGGCTTCGGCACGCCCAATCCGCATCCGACGACCTATCTGATCGCGATCCCGATCGTCTTTTTCATGTGGCTCTTCGGTCCGCTCGCGGGTTTGGCGGCGCTCTCCGTCGCGATCGGTTACCTCTGCATGCGCGTCGCCGACGCCGCCGCGGCGCGCTGGAACGGGCCGCCCGCCGGCGCGCTGGGGCTCGGGCTCTTCGCGCTCTTCAATCCGTGGGTTTACAACGAAGTCGTCGCCGGCCATCTCGTCATGGTGCTCGCGTACGGCGGTGCGATCGGTCTGATCGCCGAGATGCTGCGCGGCCGAGAGGCCTCGAGCGTGCGCCTCGCGCTCTGGATCGCTCTGATCGAAGCGCAGTTGCAGTTCTACCTCGTCGCGATGCTCGCGCTCGTCGTCTTCGCCGCGGCGACGAAGAAGTGGCTGCCGCCGCTTTTGGGGTTGCTCTTCGGGATGCCGTCGGTCATCGGGCTCGTCGCCGAACGGGGCGCGCTGCTTCGCATACCCTACGGCATGACGTGGCAGACGAACCAGTCGGTCGCGCCGCCGGCGCTCCTCGGGCTCGGCGGCTACTTTCCCGGCTACGCCGATCGGCTCGGAATAACGGCGTCGATCGCGGTCTGGCTCGTTCTCGCGCTCGCGCTGCTCGGCGCAGTCGCGGCGCGGCGCTCGCGCGCGACCGCGTGGGCGCTCGGCGCGGCCGTCGCGCTCTACGTCGTCATCCTCGGCGTGAACGGACCGCTCGCCGGCGCGTATGCGTGGACCGTGCGAAACGTGCCCGAGAGCGGCGTCTTTCGCGAACTCTACGACCTCGCCGGACTCTTCGCGGCGCTCGCGCTGGCGCTCGCGTGCGCCGCGACGGCGAGATTCAAACGGCTCGGATACGTCGCATTGGCTGCGGGAGTCGCCCTTGCGGTCACGTGGATGGTGCACCCGCCGTCGGATCTGTGGGTCGGCGCGCGCTCCTATCCGCACCCGGTGGTCGCCGCTCCGCCGTTTTCGCGCGTGGCGCTGCTGCCCGCGTTCCAGCCGCTCGGTCTGCGCGACGGATCGGGCGACGGCGCCGATCCCGACGCGCGCGCCTATCCCGGCCACGTCGCGACGTTGAACGAGTACTATCCGACGTATCCGGTCGACATGGCGCTCGCGCGCTACGAGCAGGAAGGCGACGTCGCCGCGCTGCGCGCCTTGGGCGTCGTCGAGATCGTCGGAAGGCCGTGGATGGCCTCGCGTTCGCGCGGCGGGATCGGATTGGCGGCGACGTCGCTGCGTCCCACCGAGCCGCGCGCGGCGCCGGTCGCGGTGCGCTACCTTCCCGGCGCGACGCCGCTGATCTCGGAGTGCGATCGTCCGCGCGTCGTCGCGTTCGACGACGGCGAGAACGCGTGCGACATCTTCTTTGGCGACACCGGCGGCTACGCGCCGCTGCGTCCGGTGACCGGCGATGCCGATGAGATCGATCCCGGCAGGTCCTGGATCGACGCGCGCCTCGCCTTCGCGGAGTCTCCCGCGCTCGCGCAGCCGTTCGGCGGGGCGCTCACGCAATCGCGCGTCCCGCATCGGGTCGAGCCCGGATCGTGGCTGCTCGCCTACGTTCGCGGCCGGCTAACGGGCGGCGGACGAACGCTTCTTGCGAGCGGCGGATCGTTCGAATGGCTCCGGATTGCGCCCGGCGTAACGTCGGTTGCGTGCGACGGTCTCTGCGAGCTCGTCGCGCAGACCGCCTCGCTTCCGAACCTCCCGCGCGCGCTCGCGCCTGCTCCGGCGAAGGCGCTGGCGTTCCATCGCTTCGCGCCGTGGATGTACGTCGTCGAACGCGAGGCCGATTCGGCCGCGCTCCTGCGACTGAACGAGCGCTACGACGCGGCGTGGATCGCGATCGCGGCGTGGCGAGTGCTGCCGCACGTACGCGTTGGTGCCGGTGCGAACGGGTGGTTCTTTGCCGAGCCGGCATCGCGCGTGATTCTCATTCAGATGTCGTCGTTGTTGCAATCGATCGCCGAAGCGCTCGGCGTCCTCTGCGCGATCGGCCTGCTGAAGGCGCTGGCGAACGCGCCGACGAAGCGCGCGTGACGATGGCGCACGTCCCGTTCGTCGATTTGAAGGCGCAGTTCGCGGCGTTGCGCGAGGAGATCGTTCCTCGCGTCACGCGCGTCATGGAGGAAGGCAGCTTCGTTCTCGGTCCCGACGTCGCTCGCTTCGAAGAGAACTTCGCGGCGTACGTCGGCGCGAGCCATTGCGTCGGCGTCGAGTCGGGCACGGCGGCGCTGCAGCTCGCCCTCGAGGCGAGCGAGATCGGGGAAGGCGACGAAGTCATCCTTCCCGCTAATACTTATATCGCATCGGCCATCGCAGTATCGGCCGTCGGCGCGCGGCCGGTGCTCGTCGACATCGATGCCGCGTATCTTATCGACGCGGAGCGTCTCGAAGCGGCGCTGACTCCGCGGACGAAAGCGATCATGCCGGTGCATCTCTACGGTCAGGCGGTCGCGATGGACGCAATCGAGGAGTTCGCGCGCGCGCACGGAGTCGCCGTCATCGAGGATGCATGTCAGGCGCACGGAGCCCGCTGGAAGGGGCGACGGGTCGGGACGTTCGGAGACGCGGGCTGCTTCAGCTTCTATCCCGGAAAGAACCTCGGCGCGTACGGCGACGGCGGCGCGATCGTCACCGATGACGCGGAGCTCGCCGAGCGCCTGCGGATGCTGCGCGACTTCGGACAGCGCAAGAAGTACGAGCACGTCGTCAAGGCGGGCAACTGCCGGCTCGATTCGATTCAAGCGGCGGTGCTCGACGTCAAGCTCCGCCATCTCGACGCGTGGAACGAGCGGCGCCGGAGTCACGCCGACGCCTACGATGCAAAGCTTTCGAAGATCGGGATCAAGCCGCCGCTGCGGCGCACCGGTGAAGGCCACGTCTATCATCTCTACGTCATCGAGGTCGAGCAGCGCGACCGGGTCGCGGCGGCGTTGAAGGAGCGCGGCATCGCCACCGGCATCCACTATCCGATACCCATCCATCTGCAGGCGGCGTACGCGGATCTCGGCTTGGCGCGCGGCGCATTTCCGAAGACCGAGCGCAGCGCGGACCGGCTGCTCTCGCTGCCGATGTTCCCCGAGCTGACCGGCGAGCAGATCGACCTCGTCGCAGAGGCGCTCGCCAGCTCGCGGCCGCTCGCCGTCGCATAATCCTCACCAACAAGATCATGACGGGAGAGCCGCTGGGCGTAGCGGTCGTCGGGGCGGGCTACTGGGGTCCCAACCTCGTTCGCAACTTTCACGCGTCGGAGGATTGGTCGGTCCGCTGCGTCGTCGAGCCGGACGCGGCGCGGCGCGAGCGGCTCTTGCGCCTCTATCCGACGATCGCAGGATTCGACGCGATCGACGCGGCGTTACGCGATCCGCAGATCGATGCGGTCGCGCTCGCCACGCCGCCGAGAACGCATCGGGAGCTGGCCATGCGCGCGATCGAGGCCGGCAAGCACGTGCTGGTGGAGAAGCCGCTTGCGGAGCGGTACGGCGATGCGCTGGAGATTTGCGATCGCGCTGCGAGCGCCGGCGTTCGACTGATGACGGACCACACGTTTCTCTACACCGGCTCGGTCGAGAAGCTGCGCGCGCTGCGCGAGAGCGGCGAGCTCGGCAAGGTTTACTACATCGACTCGATCCGCGTCAATCTCGGGCTCTTCCAGGAGAGCAACGTTCTGTGGGACCTCGCGCCGCACGACGTCTCGATCATCAACTACGTGCTCGACGAGATGCCGGCATCGGTCGCGCTGCAACTCGGTGCGTGCGTCCACGCCAAGACGCCGGACGTGGCGTTTCTGACGATGTGGTATCCGGGCGGAACGCTCGCGCACGTGCATCTCAGCTGGCTCTCGCCGGTGAAGATCCGGCGCACGATGATATCGGGAAGCCTGAAGATGGCCGTCTGGGACGACGTAGAACCGACGGAAAAGGTCTATATCTACGATAAGGGCGTCGTCCTCGATCCGACGAGCTCGACGCTCGCGCAGCAGATGGTCGCGTATCGTTTGGGGGATCTGCACGTGCCGCTCGTCGACAATCGCGAAGCGCTCGGGAAACTCGTCGCGGATTTCGCTTCGTCCATACGGAACGGCACGCCGACCCGCTGCGACGGCGCCTTCGGCGCGGGTGTCGTGGGCGTGATCGAAGCGGCGATGCGTTCCGCGGAGAGCGGCGGAGCGCGGACGAGCCTCTAGCCGCAAGCGCCGTGACCGAGCCGAAGCCGGTGCGCTTCTCGCTGATCCTGCCGGTTCTCAACGAAGAGTCGCGGTTGCCGCTGCTGCTCGACTCGATCCGGCGCCAGCGTTACCCGGCCGATCTCGTCGAGCTTCTCGTCGCGGATGGCGGCTCGACCGATCGCACGGTCGCGGTCGCGGAGTCGTACGGGGCGCGCGTCTTTCCCAATCCGATTCGCCGCGCGGAACCGGGCGCGGGCATGCTGCTCGAGAAGGCGACCGGTGACGTCGGCGTGCTGCTCGCGGCCGACAACGTCTTCGGCGACGAATCGTTCTTGGAGCGGCTCGCGCGCCCGTTCGCCGATCCGAGAGTCTTCGCCGCGTTTCCGAGCCTGACGAGCACGGCGCAGGACGGCGCCACCGCGCGCTACTTCAACGCCTTCAGCGATCCGTTCAACCACTTCATCTACGGCGGCGCCACCTCGCCGGCGTCGTACCACCGCACCTATCGGGCGAAGTGGCGAACGGACGATTACGTCGTCTACGATTTCGCCGCGGGCCCCAAGCCCCTGATCGCCCTCGCGCAGGCGTTCGCGATCCGGCTGCCCTACCGCAAGCCTGCTGGGACGGACGAAGACGACGTGGCGCCGGTCGAGATGCTTCTCGCGCAGGGCCGCGACATCGCATACGTCGAGCGCGCGGTGCTCGAGCATCACACCGTGCGCGACGTCGGCGATGCTCTCCGTAAGTTCGGCCCGCGCTTTCGAGCGCGATTGACCGACGGGGAGCAGCCGATGTGGGGGCGCCTTCGAACGCAGAGCCGCTCGCAGCGCTCGCGCGCCTACGTCTGGCCGTTCTACTCGGTCAGCTTCGTCGTTCCGGCGATCGCCGCGCTATACGGTCTTCTGCGCGACCGGCGCGCCGAGTGGCTCTACCACCCTTTCGTGAGCGCCGCGTTCGGCTTCGAGTTTTGGCGGCAGGCCGGCCTCGTCGCGCTCTCGCGCATCAAGGGGCGTGCCTGATCGAATCGCTCCGCTTGCGTCTTCGAAGACCTCGCTCCAATACCGCATCATCGTCAGACCGTCCTCGTGCCGTCCGAGCAGATCGGGGATCGGCCTCCCTTCGATCAGATCGACGAGCAGCGAAGCGAAGTTAATGCCCGCTGCGGTCGTCAGCGCGAGCGTACCGGAGAATCGGGGATTCATCTCGATGATCTGAAAACCGCCGGCGCGCAACATGCCCTGAACGTTGGCGGGTCCCGTCAAGCCGCTGCGCTCGACGACGCTGCGCGCGATCGTTTCGATCGCCGGATTGCGGTGCGTGCGCCCTTTGACCGACACGCCCGCTTTGATCGCGATTCGCTCGCGCGGAACGGCCGCGACGACGCGTCCCGGCGCGGCGGCGAAGCAATCGACGGTGAACTCGGTCCCGTCGATCGCCTCTTGAACGATGAGGTCGTTGCGGCCGCGCGCCGCTTCGTGAAGCGAGTGCAGGCTCTCGATGCGCGCGGTGCCGACCGAGCCCGAGCCGCGGCGCGGTTTGAGATAGACGGGGAAACGTTCGATCGCGATCGAGGGCGAGTAGGCTTGCGTCTGCGGACCAGCGACGCCGATCTCGCGCAAGAAGGCGGCGAACTCCAATTTATCGCCGGTGCGCAGGACGATCTCGCGCGGCGGCAGCGCGAGCCGGCATCCGATCGAGTCGAAGAGCGCGCGCGCGGCGTCGAGAGGAAGAAACTCGCTCTCGACGATCAACGGCACGAGCAGATCGATCTCGAAGCGGCGCGCCGCTTCGAAGCACGCGCGAGCGAAGTCGTCGTTGCCGGCGGCCGGAAGCAGCGCGAACGCGTCGACGAAGGCGCGCGTCGCGTTGAGCGCGCTCATGTCGCCGGCCGCGACGAACTCGGCTCGCCCGTCTTCGCGAAGTGCCTTCACGAGCGACTGGGCGGTAACGGTCCCGGCCGCGGTGATCATCACCCGGCGGACGGGGCGGCGGTTATCGCGCATCGTGCGGCTGCCAGTGTTGCGTCATATCTTTCGGCCCGATCGGCCCGGGATGGTGGTAGACGAAGAATCGGCTATCCGGCCCGACGTAGACCGTCTCTTCGGTAAGCGGGTCGCGGCCGTAGAAGACGATCGTGTTCGTCTGCGGATCGTAGACGGCGCGCCAGTGATATCCGGACGGCAAGTGCGTGTAGTCGTACTGCGTGACCGGCGTGCAGCTTGCGAGCGCGAGCGCGCTCGCGAGAACGACGAGTAGCCTCGCCTTAGTAGGCCCGCACGTTGCGCAAGCCCGCGGCCTTGAAGGCGTCCGCGACGGCCTGCGCGTCGGAACCGGCGCCGAGGTAGAGGACGACGGCTCGTCCTTCCGCTACCGCGTCGTCGAAGTTGTCCACCTCGTCGTCGGGTATCGCGAAGCCGGAGAGGTAACGCTTCGACGGACTCTCGTCGACGGAGAACGTCTCGAGCGTCGGCGTCGGGCTGTTGATGCCGGGAACGCCCGTACCGCCGGCGTCGCCCATGATGCCTAAGCCCTTCATCATGTCGTCAGAGAACGAGTTGTCCTCCATGTCGTTTATGACGTCGACGAAGTCCAACTGAGAAGACTCGGCGTCGTCCGCGCTCCCGCTGACGACCTTGATCTTGCTCAAATCGAGTCTCTGCGCCAAGAGCGCGCTCTCGAGCGCCTTTGCGTTCGAGTCTGGAAAGATGCCGACGATCAAACCTGCTGCCACGCGTGCGGACCCCTCTTAGCCGTTGTACTGCCTGATGGCGTGGCCAAGCCGTTCGACGCCCACCCGGATACTCTTTTCGGAGGCGTTCGAAAAATTGAGGCGCATCCCGTCGTGCACGTTGCGTCCCGGATAGAAGTTGACGCCCGGCACGAAGACGACTTTCGATTCGGCGGAGATGCGCAGGAGCTCGGTCGTGTCGACGCCGGGAATCGTGGCCCAGAGAAACATCCCGCCAGCCGGTCGCGTGAAGCGAACGCCGTCGGGCATGCACTCCGACAGCGCCTCCGCCATGACGTCGCGGCGCCGCGCGTAGGTCTGCGCGATTCGCCGCACGTGCGAGCCGAAAGCGTCGCGGTCGCTCGCATACTGGTGAAAGACGTACTGCGCGAACGTGCCGCTGTGGAGATCCGCTCCTTGCTTTGCGAGAACGATCTTCTCGCGAATCTCCTCATCGGGTATGACGAGCCACGCGATCCGCATGCCGGGGGCCATGATCTTGCTCCCCGTGCCGGAGTAGATGATCGGCGCCGTCGTCTCGAGCGAGATGAGAGAGGGCAGATCGCTTCCTTCAAATCGCAGTTCGCCGTACGGATCGTCTTCGACGATCGGCAGGCCGAAGTGCTCGCAGATTCGGACGACCGTCTCGCGGCGGCGCGCGGAGAGCGTGCGACCGGTGGGATTCTGAAAATTCGGAACGAGATAGAGAAACTTCGGGAAGGGGTCGGCGTGACGAAGCACGCGTTCGAGCGATTCGGGAACGAGGCCGTCCTCATCGGTGTCGACCGTGACGTAACGCGTTTGGTACGCGTCGAACGCCTGAATCGCGCCGAGATACGACGGATCCTCCAGCACGACGTGATCGCCGGGATCGAGAAAGATCTTGCCGACGAGATCGAGGCCCTGTTGCGATCCGTTGACGATCGTGACGGCGTCGGCATGCACGGTGCGGCCGAATCGGCGCGTGAGCCTCGCCGCAACCCAGGCGCGCATCTCCGGAATTCCTTCGGTCACGCTGTACTGCAGCGCCGCGGCGCCGTAGCGCTCCATCACCGTCTGCGCGGCCGCTGCGATCGCCGCGGTCGGGAAGAGTTCGGGCGCCGGAAGGCCGCCGCCGAACGAGATTACGTCGGGTTGCTGCGTGACCTTGAGCATCTCGCGAATCGTCGAGGCCCGCAGGTGGGCCGTGCGCTCGGCGAACGCAGCGGCTCGCGAGATCGTAGACATCTCCGCCCTCTTATCCGGCGGGCATCGGGGGTCCGCTTATCTCCCGCAGGGAGTCGCCGGCGAACGAAAGGAGCGTCGCTCCCAGCCCGATCAGGCCGACCAGAATGAGCACGAGCGTGCCGACGACGGGAACGAGTTCGGCCGCGGTGATCAGCCCGATGCCGACGAGAAACGCGAGGAGCGGCGACGGCGTCGTCGCCGGGCTGACGAGCTCGCAGAGACGGCGCCCGATCAGCAGCGAGAGCGCGGCGGTTCCCAAGAAGATGCTCGCGAGGACGAAGACGAATTCGAGCAAGATCAACGGGATCAAAACGATCGTGATCGCGAGGAGCACGGCGAGCGGGATGATGGCGACGCATCCGAAGAGCCCGGCGGTGACGCTGAGACCCGGATGGCGCTCGAGCCGGTCGAGAACCATCCGCGTGCGCAGCGGGAAGATCAAAAAGACGAGCAGCGCCAGCAGATTCCATGAGAGCCGCCAGAGCAGACGATGATCGGGCACGAGCGGGTTGTACGCGGACTCGCTCGGGGCCCACGGAACGACCGCCTGCGTCAACGCGCCGCCGACCTGCGTGACCCCGCCGGTGACGACGCCTCCCGGACGCGGATCGTAGTTGCCGCCGATGACCGTGACGTCGCCTTCGATGACGCCGGCGTTCGTTGCGTCGCCCAAGATCACGGTGAGGTCGCCGTCGACGACCTGGCCCGGCTCGACGACGACCGAGCCGAAGTACGTTCCGCCGTGGTAGATCGCTTGCGTCTCCGCGCGAGCCGGCGCGGCGGCGAACGCGATCGTAACGGCGCAGAGGCTCAAGATCGTAGCGGCCCTTCGGTTCACGAACGCGATCCTTTCGTAAAATAGGTTGCGATGATCGGCCGAATGCGGCGGTAGCCGTAGAAGATCGCACAGAGCACGAGGATGTCGAGCATCAAGACGACGGTCACGACCGCGGCCGCGAACGGCGTCGCCGGAGCGAACGACCGCAGCACCGCGCCGAGCGCGACGAGGTTGCGTTCCTCGAGCGCGAGCGATGCGGCGGCGATGCGAGCCATCCCGCGGGACTGGAAGACGATCGTGGCGGTGATCGTCCAGGCCGCGGCGAGGTAGAGGACGAGCGGCAGGACGAGCGGGACGCGCCGCGGCAGCGCCGGGGCGGTTTCGCGCGTTGCGGAGAGGACGCTCTCGGTGAAATCGGAGGAGACGCCGCCGGGCGCGTGGGCCGTGGTCAGCAACGCATCGATGACTCGCAGTTCGTCCAAGAAAGCCGTGCAGCTCGTGCATCCGCGCAGGTGCTCCGCTACTTCGAGCGACTGTCGCCCGCGAAGCGCCGATTCGAGATAGGCGGAGAGCAGCGGCTCACACGAGGAGCAGCGCACGCTTGCCTCCTTTCGGTCTCGGTTCGGCGACGGCGTCGGCCGCGCGGCGTTCGCGTTCGCGCATCCGCTTCGTCAGGGCGATCTTCCCGCGATGGATCAGCGTCTTCACGTTGCCGAGCGATAATCCGAGCGTGCTCGCGATCGTTTGATACTCCATGTTGTCGAAGTATCGCAGCGCCAGGACGGTTCGCGTGCGCTCGGGGAGATCGGCGAGCGCCGCGCGCAGTTCGCGCTCCGCCTCTTCGCGCAGAACTCCGCCGGCGGGATCGGCGTGCGGCGAGGGATCGGGCAGCGCGCTTTCGAGCGACTGATCCTCGGGAAACTCTTGCAACTGCGGGGCGCGCAGCGACTTGGCGAGATGCGTGCGGATCACGTTTCGGGCGATCTGATAGATCCAGGTCGAGAATTTGCCGAGCTGCGGGTTGAAGGTGCCGACGTGGGCGTAGGCTCGCAGAAACGTCTCTTGTGAAAGGTCGGCGGTCTCGGACGAATTGCGCACGGTCGCGCCGATAAAGTTCGCAATCCCGCGCTTGTAGCGATCCACGAGTACGCCGAAGACCTCCCTTTCTCCGGAACGCACTCGATGCACCAGAGCTTCGTCGCTCTGATCATGGAATGCCATCCCCCCTCGATTCGGTTTCTCTGGCGGCTCTTACCTAGGCTCGGTCGGCTTTGTTACACCTGGGGAAGGGAGCGCAGGCCCGGAGCCGCGGCGTCGCGGGGCGAGAGGATCGGGGGGCGGCCGCGCAGCGGCCACGCGATCCCGAGATCGGCGTCGTTCCAGGCGATCGCGTACTCCGAGGCGGGATCGTACGCGGCGCTTTGCTTGTATGCGACGATCGTCTCGTCCACCAAAGCGAGAAATCCGTGGAGGAAGCCGCGCGGGACGTAGACTTGGCGGGCTTGCTCGGCCGTCAGCGTTGCGCCCCACCACCGCCCGTAGGTCGGGCTCTCGCGGCGCACGTCGGCGATCGCGTCAAAGACGCTGCCGCGCAGAACGCAGACGAGTTTGGCCAAGCGCGCGTCGCCGTGCAGGCCGCGCAAGACGCCGCCGCGCGAGAGGGAAACGTTATCTTGAACGAAGGTTTCCTTAATGCCGCACGCGCGATAGCGGTCGAGCGAATAGGTCTCTTCGAAGAATCCTCGTTCGTCGCGATGGACGCTCGGCGAGAGTAACAACGCCCCCGCGAGAGGTAATTGCTCGATCTCCATGAGAACGAGGGTACTATGAACGGTAGCGTGAGTCCGCCCGGCACGCTCGTGCTGCGGCGCGGGCTCGAGCGCCTTCGCACCAGCGCCATGCTCAAGCAGAGCCTCCTCGTTTTCTCCGCCAGCATGGTCGTCAATCTCTGTGGATTCATCGCGCACGCGGTGGCGAGCCGCGAGCTCGGCGTCGTCGTTTACGGCGGGCTCTACGCCTTGATCAACGCCGCGCTCATCGCCGCGTTGCCGGCGGCCTTCATGGCGCCGGTCGTTGCGCAACTCGCGGCCGAGTTCCGCGCGCTGCACGACGACGGTCATCTGCGCGGCCTCACCGACGGCATCGCTTCGGGCTTCGCCAAGCTTGGAGTCGTCTATTTCGTCGTCGCGATCGCCGGCGCCGTTCCGTTCGCTTCGTTCCTGCACGTGCCGGTCTGGTCGCTGCCGATCGTCGGCCTGCTCGCCGGCGTCACGCTCTTCCTCGGCGCGATACGCGCGGTCGCGCAAGGCACGCAGGACTTCGTGGGATACTCGATCTCCAACGCGATCGAAGGCATCGCCAAAGTCCTCGGCATCGTCGTCCTCATTGCGATCGGGTTGCGTCTCGGCGGCGGCATCATCGGATTCGCGCTCGGGCCGCTCTGCGCGCTGCTCTACCTCGGCGTGCGTTTGAAGCGGCGCTACGCCGCCTGCGACGTGCAACGCGTGCGCTACGATTGGCGCCGCATTCTCAACGCGGGGGCGGGCGCCGCGGCGGCGACGATCTCGGTCACGCTGATGGGCTCGGCCGACGTCGTCCTCGTGAAGCACTTCTTCGATCCGCACTCCGCCGGACTCTATGCGGCCGCCTCGCTCGGCGGGAAGATGCTGCTCTATCTCGTCGGCTTCGTCCCGACGGTGCTGCTCCCGCAGGCGGCCGACCGTCACGCGCGCGGGGCGCAGACCCGCGAGGTCCTCGCGCTGAGCCTGCTGATGTTCTTCGCGGTCGCGCTCTGCGGGCTGTTCTTCTTTAAGTATTTCGGCACCGACGTGCTCCACGCGCTCGTCGGGCGCGCGTTCGACGCCGCCTCGCCGCTGCTCGTCTCGTACGGCCTTGCGATGGTCCTGCTCGCCCTTACGAACGCGCTGACGTTCTACGGAATCGCGACGCACCGCCTGGCGTTCACCGTGCCGCTGCTGCTCTGCACGCTCGGAACGCTGGCGGCGATCGTCGCGGTCCATCCGAACCTCGCGACCGTCGTCGCGATCGTCGTCGTGGGTAACGCCGCGGCTGCCCTCGCGGTCATCGTCTCGCTGATCGGCCAGCGCAACACGGCGGGCCGCCGGTCGACGGTGTGAAGCGCGTCCTCCTCATCGGAGGGTCCGGTCAGCTAGGCACGGAGATAACGAAGCGGTGGCGAGATTGCGAGATCGTCGCGCCCCCGCACGCCGAGTTGGATCTCGCCGCGAGCGAACGCGTGCGCGAAGAGCTCGACCGCCTGCACCCGGACGTCGTCGTCAATGCCGCGGCCTTTCACGACGTCGACCGTTGCGAGGTCGAGCCCGAGCGGGCGTTCGCGATCAACGCGGTCGCGGTCGGCGAGGCGGCTCGGCTCGCGCGAGAGCGCGAGATCGTCTTCGTGACGATCAGCACCGATTATATTTTCGACGGCGCGGCGTCGCGCCCGTACGCCGAGAGCGACGCGCCCAACCCCCTCTCGGTCTATGGCGCGTCGAAGCTCGCCGGCGAGCGGCTCGTCGCCGGGCTCGATGCGCGCGCGTTCGTCGTTCGCACGTGCGGACTCTACGGCGATGCGAGAGAGAGCCGGCGTCCGCCGTTGATACGGCGCGTTCTCTCGCACCCGTCCGGCGCGCAGCCGCTACGCGTCGTCGCCGACGTCGTGGCGTCGCCGACGTTCGCCGGAGATTTGGCGGTCGCGTTGCGCCGCTTGATCGAGAGCGATGCCTACGGCCTCTACCACGCCGTCAATGCGGGCCCGGTCAGTTGGTACGACTTTGCCCGCGAGGCGATCGCGCGAGCCGGCGTCGCGGTCGCGGTCGAGCCGATCGAGGCCGCGGAGTGGAAAGCGACGGCGGTGCGCCCCCGGTTTTCGGCGCTGGCGAACGAAAAACTCGGCCGCTTGGGCATAGAAATGCCCTCGTGGCGCGACGGAATCGCCGCGTTCCTGGGAAGTTCGCGCACCTTCAACTAAGATAGACGGCGTTATGGACCTGCGAATCGATCGGGAATGCGTCGATCGGTGCCGAGCGCTGGCCGCCGCAATCGTGGCGCCGGTCGAGACGTTCATCGGCGCGCACTCGACCGTCGCGGTCGAACGCGCGGTGCTGCGGCTTTTGGGCGTGGACGGCATCACGCCCGAGGAGGTTCCGCTCCCCAACGCCGTGGTCGACGCGTTGGAACCGGCGGATCGCGATCGCGGCGTCGCGCTCGCGTTCGGCAAGGCCCTGGCCGAAACGGGCCTCGAGCCGAGCGTGCTCGCGGCCGAGATCGCCCGCGGAGCCCTCTCGCTCGCGCGCTTCCGCGACACGCACGAATCCGCGGCGCGCGGAGCGCTGCGCCCGCACGTCGATCGAGCGCTCGCGCGGATCGCCGCGCAGCGCGGGGAGCGCGAGGCGCGGCTCGCCCGCCTTCCGCAACTGCCGCCGCCGCTGCTCTACGTCATCGTCGCGAGCGGCAACATCTACGAGGACCGCACCGCCGCCGTCGCGGCCGCAGAAGCCGGCGCGCAAGTCATCGCCGTGATCCGCTCGACCGGTCAGTCGCTGCTCGATTTCGTTCCCTACGGTCCGACGACCGAAGGCTTCGGCGGCACGTACGCCACGCAGGCAAACTTTGCGATCATGCGCGAGGCGCTCGACGAGGCGAGCGAACGGCTCGGGCGCTACGTCATGCTCACCAACTACGCGAGCGGCCTGTGCATGCCCGAGATCGCGGCGATGGCGGCGATCGAGCGGCTCGACATGCTGCTCAACGACTCGATGTACGGCATCCTCTTCCGCGACATCAACATGAAGCGCACGTTCGTGGATCAGCATTTCAGCCGCGCGATCAACGCGTACGCCGGTATCGTCATCAATACCGGCGAGGACAACTATCTGACGACCGCCGATGCGGTCGATCAGGCGCCGGCCGTCTTGGCGTCGCAGTTCATCAACGAAGAGTTCGCGCACCGCGCCGGACTGCCCGACCGTCAGATCGGGCTTGGGGATGCCTACGAGATCAACCCCGACCTCGAGGATAGCTTCCTCTTCCAAGTGGCGCAGGCGCAGCTCGCGCGCGAGATCTTCCCAGACGCCCCGCTGAAGTATATGCCGCCGACGAAACACATGACCGGCGATGTCTTCAAAGGGCACCTGATCGACGCGATGTTCAACCTGACGTCCGTGCTTACCGGGCAGACGATCCATCTCTGCGGGATGCTTACCGAGGCGATTCATACGCCGTTCTTGGGCGATCGCGCCCTCGCCCTGGAGAACGCGCGCTACGTGATGGGCACCGCGCGCCATCTCGGCGACGAGATCGTCCTCCGCCCCGGCGGTACGATCGAGCGCCGGGCGCAGGCGGTCCTGGCGGGATGCGAAGAGCTGCTCGGGCGCGTTGCCGCGATGGGCCTGATGCGGGCGATCGAATCCGCCGTCTTTGCCGACGTCTCGCGCGCACCCGACGGCGGACGCGGGTTCGACGGCGTCTTCCCGCGCGCCGCCGATTACTATAATCCGTTCGAAGAGGCGCTTCGCCCGGCGGTCGCGCCGGCATGAGCAATCTCGTCAAGCCGTACGGCGACACGCAGAACGACGGCAAGGTGCAGCTCTCGTTCACGCTGCCGGTCGAGTGGAGCGAAGCGGCCGACGAAGCGGCGCGTCAACTCGCGACGAAGATGGGCTTCTCCGACGTGCAAGTCGTCGATGGCCGGCGGATCGCGTCGGGCTTCTCGTTCTTCGTTCTCTATGCGAGCACGCCGCAGGCGATCGACGTCGAGAGCATCCACGCCCCCTCGGCACGGACGCACGCGATGACGATGGAGGAGATCGACGCGTTCGTCGCCGAGCGCATCGGGCGTAAGATACGAGTCGCAGGCGCCTGCATCGGAACCGACGCGCACACGGTCGGCATCGACGCGATTCTCAACATGAAAGGCTATAAGGGCGATTACGGCCTCGAGCGATACCGGATGTTCGAGACGTTCAATCTCGGAAGCCAGGTGGCGGTCGAAGAACTGGTTCGCTACACCGTCGAGCACCGCATCGACGCGCTGCTCGCGTCGCAAGTCGTGACGCAGAAGGGAAGCGACGTCAAGAATTTCACGGCCTTGGGCGAGCTGCTCGAGGCGCAGGGCGTGCGCGACGACGTCGTCTTGATCTGCGGCGGCCCGCGCGTCACCAACCGCCTGGCGAGCGAGCTCGGATACGATGCCGGATTCGGCCGCGGAACGCTGCCGAGCGAGGTCGCGGCGTTCGTCGCGGTGACGCTCGCCGAGCGGCTGCGCGCGCGCGCGACGGCGGTCTCGTAGTGGGGAAGACCGCGCTCGTCACCGGGATCACCGGACAAGACGGGTCCTATCTCGCCGAGCTGCTGCTCGACAAGGGTTATCGCGTCGTCGGCATGACGCGCCGCACGAGCACCGAGGTGCACGAGCGGATCGAGCATATCGTGGACGACGTGGAGATCGTCTCCGGCGATCTCCTCGATCAAAGCTCGATCACCTCGATCGTCGCCGACGTCGCGCCGGACGAGATCTACAATCTCGCGGCGCAGTCGTTCGTTCCGGCGTCGTGGAGCCAGCCCGTGCTGACCGGGGAGTTTACCGCGCTCGGCGTCACGCGCGTGCTCGAGGCGATTCGACAGGTCGATCCCGCCATTCGATTCTACCAGGCGTCGAGCTCGGAGATGTTCGGCAACGCGGTCGAATCGCCGCAGAGCGAGAAGACGCCGTTCTATCCGCGCAGTCCGTATGGGGTCGCGAAGGTCTACGGACACTGGATCACCGTCAACTACCGCGAGTCGTACGATCTCTTTTCGTGCAGCGGAATCTGCTTCAACCACGAGTCGCCCCGTCGCGGAAAGGAGTTCGTGACCCGCAAGATCTCCGACGGCGTCGCGCGCATCAAGCTCGGCCTCGCTCGGGAGCTGCGCCTCGGGAACCTCGACGCGCGCCGCGACTGGGGGTACGCCGGCGATTTCGTCCGCGCGATGTGGGCGATGCTGCAGCAGGAGCGCCCCGACGACTACGTGATCGCAACGGGGCGAACGCACAGCGTCCGCGATTTCGTGCGAATCGCCTTCGAGGCGGCCGGACTCGGCTCGTTCGAGCCGTACGTCGTCGTCGATCCGCGTTTCGTACGGCCCGCCGAAGTGGACGAGCTGATCGGCGACGCGAGCAAGGCAGAGCGCGGCCTCGGCTGGCGACCGCACGTGACCTTCGAGCAGCTCGTCGCGATGATGGTCGAAGCCGATCTCGAGCGTCTCGGCTCGCGCACGCGCGCCTAGAGGAGCGGGGATGCGCGCGCTGGTGACGGGCGCGAGCGGGTTCGTCGGCGGCTATCTTCTCGACGCGCTGCGGGCGGAGGGCGCGGAGGTTTTTGGCTGCTGCGGACCCGGCGATCGCGACGAACGATACCGCACGATCGACCTGAGCGACGGCGCGACGCTGCGCGACGCGCTCGAGCGGTTCCGTCCGACGGTCGTCTTCCATCTCGCGGCGCAGACGTACGTCCCCGACGCCCTGCGCTCGCCGATCGAGACCTACGAAACGAACGTGTTGGGAACCGCGCGTTTGGCCGAGGCCGTTCGCGCCTACGGCGGCGACCCGCCGCCGCGGATCGTCTTCGCGAGTTCCGCCGAGGTCTACGGCGCGCGCGACGCCGGCGAGTACCCGCTGCGCGAGACGCTCGACGTTCGGCCCGCAAACCCGTACGGGGCGAGCAAAGCCGCGGCCGAAGCGATCCTTGCCGGCGAGGCGCGCAGCTTCGGCACCGACGTCGTCATCGCGCGAGCGTTCAATCACATCGGGCCGGGCCAGCGCGAGAGCTTCGTCGTCGCATCGTTCGCCGCGCAGCTCGCGCGCATCGCCGCGGGCGGGGCCCCGCTGCTGCTCGTCGGCAACCTCGACGCCGCTCGCGACTTTCTCGACGTGCGCGACGTCGCGGCGGCGTACGTGGCGCTCGCCCGTCACGGCGAGCGCGGCGAGATCTACAACGTCTGCAGCGGCAAGGCGGTCGCGATACGCGACGTGCTGCGCGAGTTGATCGGGATCGCGCGCGTCCCCGTCGAGGTGCGCGAGGATCCGGACCGGATGCGTCCCTCGGAGATACCGCTCTCGGTCGGAAGTCCCGAGAAGCTGCGCGCGCGCACGGAGTGGAAACCGCGAATCGCCGTACCGCGGTCGCTCGCGGAAATTTACGAAGCGGCCGTCGAAAAGGAGCCGCGATGACCTTCGAGGCCTTCGTCTTCAAGAACCGGGGGCTCTTGCTCGCGCTGCCGGCCGCCGCGCTCGCCGTCTTCGGCCTGCCGAACGCGCCGAGCATCGCCGTCGGCCTGCCGCTCGCCGTCGCGGGCGAGCTGCTGCGGTGCTGGGCGGTCGGCTACTCGGGCGTAACGACGCGCCACGACGCGGTCACGGCTCCGCAACTCGTGACGGCCGGACCCTACGCGCACGTTCGCAATCCGCTCTACATCGGCAACTTCATCACGGCGCTCGGCTTCGCGATCGCCTTCACCGGGAGGAACGCGCCGACGGCCAGGTTCGCGCTCGTCGCCGGATCGCTCGCGTTCATGGCGGCCGTCTACGCGGTCATCGTGCCGCACGAAGAGGCGTTTCTCCGGTCGAAGTTCGGCGGTGAGTTCGATCGCTATTGCGAGCGCGTGCCGCGCATCGTTCCCCGGGCTGCGCCGCTGCCCGGCGCAAACGGCAGTTGGCACGCTGGGGTCGTGACGTCGGCGGAGAGCAAGACGTTCGCGCTCTTCGCCGCGATGCTGCTCGTGCTGGCGCTCAAGGCTCGGATTCAGTAGCGCCGTGCCGGTGCGCGCGCGGCTGCTCCTCGCGCTGATCGCCAGCGCGCTCGTCGCGCTCGTCGAGTTCTGGGGCGGCGCCGCTTCGCATAGCTTGGCGCTGACGAGCGACGCGGTGCACGTCTGCACCGACGTGCTCGCGCTCGCCCTCGCGCTGCTCGCAACGATCGGCGCCGCGCGGCCGGCCGATCCGCGCCGCACGTTCGGATACGGGCGCATCGAGGTGCTCGGCGCGCTCGTCAACGGCTCGCTGCTGCTGGTGGCGACGATCGCGATCGCCTTCGAGGCGGCGCGACGCTTCGCGATGCCGGTGCAGCCGCAGGCTGCGCTGATGTCGTACGTGGCTGCTGCCGGCCTCGCGGTCAACGCCGGCGTCGGTTCGATGCTGCGCCGCGGGGGCGAGCGCGATCTCAACGTGCGCGCCGCGCTCTTTCACGTCTTCGGCGACGCGCTCGGCGGGGCGGCCGTCGTCCTGGGCGGGATCGCGATCGCGCTGACGCGCGCGGCGTGGATCGATCCGCTGCTCTCGCTCTTCGTCGCCGCGATCATCGTCGCCGGCGTCCTGCGCGTGCTGCGCGACGCCACCGAAGTGCTGCTCGAAAGCGTCCCCCGCGACCTCGATGCCCGGGAGCTCGAGGCGCACATCGAGCGGATTGCGGGCGTGACGGGAGTTCACGACATGCACGTGTGGTCGATCGGCAGCGGCTCGCGCGCGCTCTCCGCGCACGTCTCGCTCGACGATCGGCGCCTGAGCGAGGCCGAGAACGTTCTGCGCGAGATCGACGAATGCGCGCGCGCTCACTTCGGCGTCGCTCACGTGACGATTCAGTTCGAATGCGAGAGCTGTCCCGTGGTCGTGCGGCATTGAACGAGCGCGCGCTGACGCTCGTCGCGCTCCTGATCGCCGCAGGTTGCGGCGGCGGCTCGGCAGGCTCCGTCGTGCCGCCGCCGATTCACGGTACCCCCGGTCCGCCGCCGCACGCGACGCCGCCGCCGCGCGTCGTGCGCGAGCACATCAAACACGTCGTCGTCGTCGTGCAGGAGAACCGCAGCTTCGACAATTTCTTCCACGGCTTTCCGGGCGCGCGCTACTCGACCTACGGCTACGAGCACGACGGAACCAAGGTGACGCTGCACGCGGCGAGCCTCAAAGGGCCGGAGATCTTCCACGGTTGGCACGAAGCGATCGAGGATTGGGACGGCGGCAAGATGGATGGCTTCGACCTCAATCGCGTTGCCGGCAAACGAGCCCGGACCTACGTCTATCAGTACGTCGCGCGCCGCTACATCGAGCCGTATTGGAGCATGGCGCGGCAGTACGTGCTCGCCGACGAAATGTTCCCGACGGAGCTCGGCGGAAGCTTCACCGCGCACCTCGACCTGATCGCGGGGACGACGAACCTCCAGAGCAATCTCGCGGAGGCGGACAATCCGTTGAACCAGCCGTGGGGCTGCGACGCGCCGGACGGAACGAAGACGTCGGTCGTCAACGCGCAGCGCGATGAGACGTGGGGCGGCGGCCCGTTTCCGTGCTTCGATCAGTTCGATACGATGGCCGATCTGCTCGACGCGGCGAACGTTTCGTGGGCGTACTACGCGCCGAAAGTCGACGGTCCGGACGTCGGCGGAAAAGTCTGGTCCGAGTTCGACGCGATCGACGCCGTGCGGCACGGCCCCGACTGGCAGAACGACGTGATCTCGCCCGCGAGCACGTTCTTGCTCGACGCATCCGGCGGCAGGCTCCGCGACGTCTCGTGGGTGATCCCCGACGCGAACGACTCCGATCATCCCGGCGAGCCAAAAGACGCGGGACCGTCGTGGGTCTCGAACGTCGTGAATGCCGTCGGCGAGAGCCCCGCGTGGAAGACGACGGCGATCGTCGTTCTCTGGGACGATTGGGGCGGCTTCTACGACGGCGAGCCGCCGCCGCAACTCGATTTTCGCGGGCTCGGGATCCGCGTGCCGTGCATCATCATCTCTCCATACGCGCGCAAAGGCTACGTTTCGCACACGGAGTACGAATTCGGCAGCATCCTCCAGTTTATCGAGGAGGCGTTCGGCCTGCGCTCTCTCTCGTCGCTCGGCTACGGCAGCGGTTACACCGACGAGCGCGCCTACAGCATCAGCGACGGCTTCGATTTCAAGCAGAAGGCGCGGCCGTTCAAACCGATTACGTCGCCGCTGTCGCGCGAGTACTTTTTGACGGAAAAGCCCTCGACGCAACCGCCCGACCGGCAGTAGCGCAGGGCGGACGGCCCGGGGCGCAAAAGTGGACCGGCCTTATGAACATCAGCTCTAAAACCGTCGTACTCGCGGCGGCGCGCACCCCGTTCGGAAAGCTCGGCGGAGCGCTCGCGCCGCTCTCGGCGACGACGCTCGGCGCCGTCGCCCTGACCGCCGCCATCGAACGCGCGAAGATCGATCCGTCGGAGATCGAGCACGTCAGTTTCGGCGAGGTGCTGCAGGCCGGCGTCGGACAGAATCCGGCGCGGCAGGTGCTCTTCAAATCGGGGCTCGCCAAGACCGTTACGGCCGACACCGTGAACAAGGTCTGCGCCTCGGGCATGCTCGCGATCGTCAACGCGATGCGCTCGATTAACGCAGGGGCCAATACGGTCGTCGCGGCCGGCGGGATGGAGTCGATGTCGAACGCGCCCTATCTCTTGCGCGACGCGCGCTTCGGCTATCGTTTCGGCGACGGCGCGCTGATCGACGCGATGATCTACGACGGCCTCTGGGATCAGTACTTTCCGATGACGATGGCAACGCAGGGAAGCAAGGTCGCCAACGAGCTCGGACTGACGCGCGAAGAGCAGGATCGCTTTGCGTACGAGAGCCACCGCCGCGCCGGAGCGGCGCACGCGCAGGGCGATTTCGCCGACGAGATCGTTCCGGTGAGGGTGGCGAGCAAGGCGAAGGATAGGGTCGTCGTCGAGCGGCTGCCGCGGCGCGGCAGCGTTCGCGTTCCCGCGTCGGTCGGCGCGGGCAGCGACGTCTGGGAGCACGAGCCGTCGAGCGAGTTCACGCTCGAATACGAGAAGTACGGGCCCTTCATCACGGGCGACCATCCGCACGCCGTCGCCGATCGCGACGAAGCGGTCCGCGCCGACGCGAGCATCGAAGCGATGGCGAAGCTGCGCCCGCTCGAGCGCGACGGGACGGTCACCGCGGGCAACGCGCCCGGCGTCAACGACGGCGCCGCGGCGATGATCCTCGCCGACGCCGAGTATGCGGCGCACCACAACTACGAACCGCTCGCGACGATCGTCGAGCACGCGACGGTCGCGTGGGACTCTCCGTACATCAGCCTGACGCCGGCGATGGCGGCGCGCAAGCTGCTCGACCGCGCGGGCCTCTCGGTGCGCGATATCGCCGTGTGGGAGATCAACGAGGCGTTTTCGGCGGTCGCGATCACCTCGGCGCGGCGCCTCGGACTCGACGAGGCCGAGGTCAACAAGTTCGGCGGCGCCGTCGCGATGGGGCATCCAATCGGCGCATCGGGAACGCGGATCGTCGGCACCCTCATCAACCAGCTGCGCAAGCGCGGCGGCGGATTCGGGATCGCCGCGATCTGCTCGGGCGGCGGCCAAGGCGACGCGTTGCTCGTAGCGGTCTGATCGCGGCAAACCGTTGTCGCAGTTCGAGCTAACCGGCGAGCAACGAGCGATCGGCGCGCTCGCGGCCGAGATCGCGCAGCGCGAGATCGCGCCGCACATCGCGGAGTGGGATCGCGGCCACGTCTTTCCGCGCGAACTCTACGGCAAACTCACGGCCGCCGGCCTCATGGGGATTTTGGTGGCGGAAGAGTACGGCGGAGCGGGCGCGGACTACCTTTCATACGCGCTTGCGATCGAGGAGCTCGCGCGGGTCGACGCCGGCACGGCGGTGACGCTCTCCGTTCACTCGATGATCTGCTCGGCGATCGGCAAGCTCGGCAGCGCGGCGCAGAAAGAACGATGGCTCCACGAGCTGGCGGCCGGCGACGTCATCGCGGGATTCGCGCTCACCGAGCCGGAGGCGGGTTCCGACGCCGCGGCGCTGCGCGCCACCGCAAAAACAACGGGTGCGGGCTACGTGCTCGACGGCAGAAAGCAGTGGTGCACCAACGGGAGCTACGCCGGCGTGATCATGGGAATGTTCCGCACGGGCGGTGCCGGCTCGCGCGGCGTCAGCGCCTTTCTCATCGACCCCAAGAGTCCGGGAGTGACCGTGGAGCGCGTCACCGAGAAGCTCGGCATCCACACGAGCAACACGTGCGACGTGGCCTTCGACGGGGTCGAGGTGGGCTCGGATGCGCTGCTCGGCGAGGAGGGCGCCGGTTTCGGCAACGCGATGACCGCGTTGACGGCCGGTCGCATCGGAATCGCGGCGCAGGCGATCGGCATTCTCGCCGCCTCTCTCGACGAATCGGTGAAGTTCGCGACCGAGCGCATCGCGTTCGGAAAGCCGATCGGTGCGTTCGAGGGCGTCTCGTTCAAGATCGCGCAGATGGCGACCGATCTCGACGCGGCGAGACTCCTCACCTACCGCGCGGCCGCGCTCGCCGACGCCGGCCGGCCATTCGCGCTCGAGGCGAGCAAAGCCAAGCTCTTTGCTTCGACCGCGGCGCGCAAACACGCTGCCGAGGCGCTGCAGATCCACGGCGGATACGGCTACACGACCGAGTTTCCGGTCGAGCGTCACTACCGCGACGCGAAGATCACCGAGATTTACGAAGGCACGTCGGAGATCCAGCAGATTATCATTGGCCGCTCGCTTCTCGGCCGCCTCGACTAGGAAGCCTGATTTACCCGGACTCATCGTCGCCGAGATTCGGGCTAAATCAGACCGTCCCTAAAAAATTGACGAGAGGCATCCATGGGATGCCTCTCGCGATGTCAACGAGGAGCCGACAACTCACTCCCACTCTATCACATCGATTGCGCGCGGCACAACGCCGACGCGACTGGAGCGGACGGGAATCCAACCCGTAGCGCAGCATCGAACCGCCCCAGCGGATTGCCTTTTCACGAGGTGCGACAGAGATAGCAAGGGGCGCCGCCCGATGATGCGCGAACCTGTCGGCCCGCTATGAATCTGATGGAGTATCAGGGCAAGGAGCTCTTCAAGCGCTCCGGGATCGAGGTGCCGCGCGGGCACCACGCGCGCACGCCCGACGAGGTTGCGGCGTTTCTCTCGGAGACGTCCGACGGCTGGGTCGTGAAGGCGCAAGTTCTGATGGGCGGGCGCGGCAAGGCCGGCAAGATCAAGATGGCGACGGGCGCGTCGGAAGGGCGCAACGTGGCGCGCGAGATCATGGCGACGCCGATGCCGCCCAATCGCCAGAATCCCGACGGCGAAACGATCAACTCTCTGCTCGTCGAAGAGCGGCTCGAGATCGCAAGAGAAGCCTACTGTGCGATCACGATCGATCGAACGGCGCGAAAGCCCGTCATCGTGGTCAGCCGATTCGGCGGAATGGATATCGAAGAGGTCGCCGAGCATCACCCCGAGTCGATCGCGAAATTTTACGTCGACGTCGCGATCGGATACTCGCCGTTCATCGGCCGCGAGCTCGCGTTCGCCGCGCAGCTCGATCCGGGATATCGGAAGCAGTTTCCGGCGATCGTCGGCGCGCTCTACGATCTCTTCTTCCGGTACGGCGCGCGCCTCGTCGAGATCAATCCGCTCGCGCTGACCGCGAACGGCCGCGTCGTCGCGTCGGACGCAAAGATCGAGCTCGATGACGACGCGCTCTTCCGCAATCCCGAGTTCGACGAGTGGCGCAAGGCGCTGCCGCTCGACGAGGACGAGCTGCTCGCGGCGAAGGCAGGCGTCGGGATTCGCAATTTTCGCCGTTTCGGCGGCGACGTCGGCACGATGGCAAACGGCGCCGGCCTCGCGATGGCGACGATGGACGCGGTGACGAACGCCGGCGGCGGCGTCGCCGATTTCCTCGACGTCGGCGGCGGCGCGAACGCGCAACGCGTACGCAACTGCTACGAGCTCGTCGTCAACAACACGGGCGCGAAGGCGTTCTTCATCAACATCTTCGGCGGAATCACGCGCGGCGACGAAGTCGCGCGCGGCATCGTCGAAGCGATGCGCGAGACGTCGTCGCGCAAGATTCCGCTCGTCATTCGTCTGACCGGCACGAACGAAGAAGCGGGGCGGCGCATTTTGGCCGAGGCGGGGATGACCCCGGTCGAGACGATGGACGAAGGCGCGGCCGAGGCCGTGCGCATCGCGCGAGGAGCGTAGACGATGGCGATCTTCTTGGACAAGAACAGCAAGGTCATCGTGCAGGGCATCACCGGCGCGGAAGGCTCCTACCACACCGAGCGGATGCATAAGTACGGCACGAACCTCGTCGGCGGCGTCACGCCGGGCAAGGGGGGACAGACGACGCCGCAAGGCCTGCCGGTCTTCGACACCGTGCGGGAAGCCGTCGAGGCGACCGGCGCGACGCACACGTGCATCTTCGTTCCGCCGCCCTTTGCCGCCGACGCGCTCTACGAGGCATACGATGCCGGCATCACGTTTGCGGTCTGCATCACCGAGGGCGTGCCGGTCAACGACACCCTCAAGGTCGTCGGGACGACCCCGGGCATGCGGATCATCGGCCCGAACTGCCCCGGCCTCGCCTCGCCGGGGAAGGCGCTCGTCGGCATCATGCCCGGGCACGTCTTCAAAGAGGGGGCAGTCGGGGTGGTCTCGCGGTCCGGGACCTTGACCTACGAGGTCGTCGACCTCCTGACCCGAGCCGGCCTCGGCCAGTCTACCTGCATCGGCATCGGGGGCGATCCGATCATCGGGACCACCTTCGTCGACTGCTTACGCGAGTTCAAGAACGACCCGGCCACCCAGGCGATCGTCCTCTGCGGCGAGATCGGCGGCTCGGACGAGGAGGACGCAGCCGCTTTCGTCGCCGAGCACATGCCGGAGACCCCGATCGTGGCCTTCATCGGGGGGCGAAACGCCCCCCCGGGCAAGTCCTTGGGCCATGCCGGAGCGATCATTTCGGGCAAATTCGGCACTCCCGAGTCCAAAATCGCCGCCTTCCGGGCGGCCGGGGTCCCGGTCGCCGACCGGCCCTCACAGATCCCCGGGATGGTCGCCGAGCGGCTCGCCGTTCGGGCCTAAAACCCCCTCCGAGCGCCCGTCTCCCTTTAAGGCTACCTAAAGGAACCAACCCATTCCTGAGCAAATGCTCGGAGCCAGTGGGTCACTCTGTGAAGCTCCTGAGGCCATGCGGCTGCGAGCGGCAGGGCGGCTCGCCTTTTGATAACTCAACTCATCGATAGAGGGTAAGAGAACAATGCGTTCACATAAAACCCTCCGTCAAGCGGTCGTAGCCGCGACGTTACTCGTAGCGTTCCTGAGCCAGGGAACATGGGCACTGGCAGGCGTTACCGGTAACATCACGGGTATCGTCAAAGACTCGAATGGAGCTCCGGTTGCCGGCGTCACGGTACAGGCAGTCGCACCTTCGGAGAGTCGGACCGCAACGACGGACGCGGGAGGTCATTTTGTCCTGCTCGCGCTCGCCCCAGACACGTATACGATCAACCTGAACAAGGACGGATACCAGAGTATCTCGTTCCCCGGCGTCGTGATCTTTGCCGACCAGACGCAAACGGTTTCGTATACGATGACGAAGGCGCTCAAGACAATCGCGCACGTCACCTCGGCGGCCGGCGCATCGCTGGTGAGATCCGGCGTCGGCAGCGACCTGTACAGCGTCAACTCCGCTCAGGCTTCGGCCGCAGCGGCGCTTGGCGGCGGCGGTAACCTCAACAACACGTACTCGGCGATGGCGTCGGTCCCCGGCGTCCAGACCTCGATGGGCGGCGTTGGCTGGGACTTCAACGCTGCGTACGTACGCGGTCAGAACTCGTATTACACCGGCTTTGAGTACGACGGTATTCCGATCAACCGGGCCTTCGACAACTACAATGCCGGAACCGAGTCGAGCCTCGGCACGCAAGAGCTGCAGGTCTACACCGGCGGCGGTCCGTCATCGGTCGCCACCTCGGGCACGGCCGGTTTCATCAACCAGGTCATCAAGACCGGTACGTATCCGGGTTTCGCCACGGCGAATCTCGGAATCGCCACCCCGAACTACTACCATCAGGCGCAGTTCGAGATCGGCGGTTCGACGCCCGATCGTACGTTTAGTTACTACGTCGGCGTCCTTGGTTACAACCAGACGTATCGCTTCATCGACAACAGCAACGGAGCCGGCTACGGAACGCCCGGCGGCATCTTCTCCGGTAACCCGGACGGCTTTGCCATCGGTTACGGCTTCGGCAGCAACCAGGTCCTCAACGTCGGATACACCTGCCTCTTCACGACCTGCCAGGGCGTGAAGCCGGTCTGTCCGCTCTACGGGGCCAAATCGTTTAGCTTCCCGGATCAGGGATGCTGGCAGTACTACAGCGGCACCTCGGGCGACCCGCTCATGGTCAGCGATCGCGAAGACGTGATCAACCTGCACATGGGCATCCCGAAGGCCAACGGACTGCGCGACGACGTGCAGTTCTTATGGAGCGGGTCGGCGCTCAATAACTACGGTTATAGCAGCCTCGACAACATGGGCCCGGGTAACAACCAGCTCATCTACTCGTTCTACGGCACGCACTATCACGCGCCGATTTGCGGACCGGAACAGGTCGCACCGTGGGCGGGTTTGACCGTCAACGGCTGCAGCAGCCCGACGGGACCTGCCGGGCAGATCTACTCGTACCTCCAGCCCGAGCAGTATTTCTTCCAGCACTTCTACGGACTGCCGCCGGGCCCGTACACCTGCCCCAGCGTCTATCTGGGAACGACCCCTTGCGGCCCGACGTACGTCGGATACTCCGACGCGGTAACGTACAACGTTCCGTTCGGCACCCCGATTGCGAAGAGCCCGACCTCATTCACCAAGCCGGGCGTCTACATGGCGCCTGGAGCGCCGCCCCACGCGTTCAACGGGCCGCTGCCGCTTTACGATAACAGCATCGACGTCAACCAGAACGATGCCGGCATCACGAAGCTGCAGTACACGTACTCGCTGAGCCAATCGGCGTATCTGCGAATCTACGGCTACACGTTCTACTCGGACTGGTATCTGAACAGTCCGACGTTCGGCGCCAGCGGTGAAGAGCTTCCGACCTTCCCGACGGCGGCCGAGTACCAGCTGATCACGCACACCTCAGGCGGCGCGCTCAGCTTCCAGGACCAGCTCAACGACCAGAACCTGCTCAGCCTCGACGGTAACTACACGACCGCCGGCGTGATCCGGTTCAACAACTCGACGGCCTACGGCGGCACGTCCCCGATCGGCTACATGTCGAAGACCGGCAGCGGCTTCACATGCTACGGCTTCCAAGGGAACAATCCGTCGTCCGGTAAGTTCGGCTACGCGGTGCCTTGCCTCAGCAGCAGCTACTACGACGTCGCTGCAGGCCATACGCTCCATCCGACCTGGACCGGCAACTCGGTCGGCGGCCCCAGCGGCTTCGCCGCAGCGGGAACGCCTGCCGCGAATGCAGGCGCGACCTGGGATAGTCTCTGGAACGGAAACGCTAATGGTTCGTACAACTCGGTGCGGCCGCGCTTCGTCAACGCCGCTCTGCAAGACCAGTTCCGTCCCAACGACAAGTTCCTCATCAACGCCTCGATCCGGTACGACAACTACACGTACGTTCTGCCGGACTCGCTGAGCGAGGATACTCAGTTCTACGCCAACATGACGGCGAATTACACGTGTATCTTGGCATCGACGAACCAAGTGCTGACGACGCCGCTGGCGCCGGGTCAGCCGCCGCCGGCGGCCGCCCAGTACGTCAACGGCGACTGCGACAAGGCAGCGGTGGCGCTGCATCCCTCCGGTCCGAAGACCGGCTGGGTGCATCCCAACGGTACGGTGCAGGACGGCGTAGCGTCTCCGAACTTCTCGGCGACGTCGCCGGGGCAGTACTCGCTCGACTACTGGCAGCCGCGATTCTCGGCGACGTGGACGGAGAATCCGAATACGGTCTTCCGTATCTCGGCCGGCCGCTTCACGCAGCCTCCGATCTCGGCATCGGTCCAGTACCTGGCTCTCGCCGGCGACGACCGCTCGGTATGGAACAATACGATGAACCTCGGGTTCTTCTCACCGTTCCATCCGATTCCGGGAATCTCGTCGGGTCAGTACGACCTCTCGTGGGAGCAGCACTTCAAGGGAACGGATATGAGCCTCAAGCTCACGCCGTTCTATACGTGGGTCTCGAACTGGCAGCAGCAGACGTTCATCGGCTCCGGTTTCGTCACGCAAGTCCCGGTCGGCGTGAACCGTAACCAAGGCGTCGAGCTCCAGTTCAACAAGGGCGACTTCACCCGCAACGGACTCTCGGGTCTCTTCGCCTTCACGTATACCGACTCGAAGGTCATGTTCCAGAACGTCGGTCTGAGCACCGGCGGCATCGTTCCGAACACGACCATCGCGCTGAACCAAGCGATCCAGCAGTACAACCAGCTCACGAAGGCCGGCGGCGGAAGCCCCTGCTACCAGGCTGGTACGCCGGTTCCGTGCTCGACGCCCAACGGCAAGGTCGCCTCGGGCTACGACACGATCGCGAACCCGTACTACAACAGGCCGTCGCAGGGACTGCTCGACGAAGGCGGCTGGTACAATCCGTACACGACGGCGATCGCGCCGAACCTCAACGGTGCGGTCAACACGTACATCTCGCCGATTACCTCGTCGCTCATCCTCAACTGGCGCCACGATAAGCTCGCGATCACTCCGAGCTTCGGGTTCCAGACGGGCGGCTACTACGGAAGCCCGCTCGACGTCGAGGGCCTCGACCCGCGTACGTGCCAGAGTAACTCGCAGACCACCGGCATCACGAAGGTCTCGCCGAAGACCAATCCGCAGCAGTGCAACTACCTGACCGCGCTCGCTCCGGGCCTTGGCTCCTTCAGCTACCTCTACGTGCCGGACCCGCAAACCGGAACGTTTGCCTTCGGGACCTATCAGCAGCCGAGCCAGATCGTCGGAAACCTCCAGGTCTCCTACGACCTCAGCTCGCGCATCAAGCTGACCGTCCTGGGCGCGAACCTCTTCCATGCCTGCTTCGGCGGTTCGCAGGAACCGTGGACCTCGGCGAATCCGCCGAGTTACGCGATCTGCGGATACGCGCCTGCAGGCGGTTCGCTCAACAGCACGCTCTACCCGAGTAACTTCTACAACGGTACGGGCATCAACGACTTCGCCGCCAACAAGGCGCGAACGCCGTTCCAGCAGAGCTACCAACCGAGCGCGCTCAACAACGGCGCGATCGGTGCGGGTACGCAGCCGATCAACGTCTACTTCAACGCTCAGGTGAAGATCTAACGATCTCGGCCTTAGCGCCAACGTAGAAACAAGGCAAAGCGGGACCCTTCGGGGTCCCGCTTCTGCTTGTGCGGCAGGCGTCGGAAACGTGCGCGAGAAGAGTTTCGGCATTATGCGCAGACTCGTTCTGCTCGCGGCATGCGCCGTAGCCGGCGCCGGTCTCCTGCCCCACGCGGCCCGATCGGACGCGACCGCCTCGGCGGCCGGCACGCCGCCTCCGCAGATCTACCGTCTCGTCACGACGGCGCTCTGCGCTCGCTTGCACGAGCGCGTCGCTCCCGCCGTCGCGATGATACTCCAGAACGACCAGAAGATCGCCAAGAGCCCGCCGCTTTTCAAGCGGTATCAACGGGGCACGCTGACGGCCCTCGACTCCACCAACCCGCAATACGGCAGCGCCGCGCCGCAGAACGGCGACTCGATGTACAACACCTCTCCCGAGACGAGCATGGCGCTGCAGCAGATGTCGTATCTCGTGATTCCGATCGCGCGCAATCTCATCGCCGCGCAGACCCTGCTCGACAGCGTCAAGCTGATCGAGCCGACCGGAAACGCCGAGGACGATGCGACGATCCAGCGGATGAAGGCGCAGTTGCTCGAGACGATCGCCTATCAGAGCGCAACCCTCGACCTCATCAACGGCTTCGTTCAGACGCAGCAGATGGGCGAGCTGCAGCACGTCGGCGAGGAGTACATCGGCGAGATCCAGGGCGGCGACATGACCACGCCGGTCGTCAAGAACACCCCCAACCCGTGGCAGGATCCCAACGCTCCGGGGCTTCCGCCCAACCCGTACGTGCTCGACCCCGCGCAGATTCCGGGCCTGGCGCTCGGGTACAATCCGCTCTCGAAAGTGATGGACGGCCTGCAATGGCTCATGACGGAGACGCAGAAGCGCGAGGACGTCGCGAGCAAGACGATTTCCGCGGTTGTAACCGCATGCAACGCCAAGTGATTTCCGCATCGGGGAGATTAGCGATGGTTTACTTCAAAAGAAGCATCGCCGTTATCGTAGCTTCCTTCTCGCTCACGACGATTGCCGTGCGAGCCGACACGTCGCTCGGCACGCTCACGTACAATTTCACGTATAGCGTCAACCAAAACACGACGACGCGCGATTCGTCCACGAACGTCGAGGGCGCGAACGCTCAGGGCCTCTCCGGCGAGCAATCGAACGGGATGAGCCACTACGGCGGAAACCTCAACGACAAGGGAACGATGACCGTCCAGGTGATCAAGCAGCAGCCCGACGGAGCGCTGGTCGTGATGATCAGCGAGCAGGGGCAGGACGTGCGGCGGGCGCCGCCGGCCGAATGCGTCGTCTACGGCAACACGCACGTGATCTGCGACCCGAACAAGACGGTCTACACGGAAGAGTACACGCTGCTGCGCTTTCTCGGGGGAAACTTCGTCGATCCGAGCCAGCTCGACGCGCGCAAGCACTGGCAGATCGTCCAGGACAGCAACGGGCTCAACATCAAGGCCGACTACACGATCGACAGCAACAATAACGGCAAGATGCAGATTAGCGAGACCCGCAGCCTGCGCCAGCCCGGCGGCGGCAGCTTGACGACCGACATCCAGACGAAGATCGGCTACGATTATCCGCGAGCGGTCCCGACCTCTGTGGACGAGTACGTGACGCAGCGCCACGACAACGGCGTGAGCGGAACGTCGACGACGATCTACCAGACGACGCTGGACTTGATCTCCGACACGATGGCGAAAACATAGCGAAATCCGGCTATCGGTGCGAGGATTGTGAGGTCGAGATCTTTCCGACGACGACCCGCAGCGAGTTGACGTGGCTGCGCGATCGAATGCACGTCGTGCGTGAGGTCGCGCGCCATAGCGACGGCTTGGATTCTTGGATGATGGAAGGCCTCTCGTTTCTCGACGAGCACGAGGGCCACGGGATCGTCGTCGTAGCGCGTCGCTGAAGCGACGCTTCTAGCCGCTGTCGGGCGGCCGCAGATCGAGCGGCTGATGGAAGAAGTAGGACGGCTCCTTCGGCGCCTTGATCGGCACGAACGTGCGCGGCCGCTGGGTAAAGTCGAAGCAGTCGCCGGCAGGCGAGGTCGCGCGCCGGTCCGCGGCCGAGAGCTGAGCGAGGCCGAAGAGATCCTCGGCGAAGCGTAAGACGCTCGCCGTTTCGTACTGCACGTGCGAGACGTAACCGGCCTTTGCGTAGGGCGAGATCACGAGCAGCGGCACGCGAAAGCCGAGGCTGTCGTAGTTCTTATACGGCGGGGGAACGTGATCGTAGAGCCCGCCCCAATCGTCCCACTGCACGAAGATCGCCGTGTCGTTCCAAAACTTGCTCTTTCCCACGGCATTCACGATCGACGTCACCCACGACGGTCCGTCGCCCCCGCCGCAATCGGGATGATCCGAGTTCATGCAGATCGGCGTGATCCACGTGAACGCCGCGAGTTTGCCTTTGCCCACGTCGGTGAGGAAGCGCTGCTGCGGCGTGACGACCTTTGCCCAATCCGGTCCGTCGTAGATATGCTCGACCGCCTGATATCCCGACCAGAGCGCTCCGCTCGACGGATCGCCGTATCGGCTCGTATAGAAACGCCAATCGAGCCCGGCCGCATCGAGCTCGTCGCCGAGCGTCTGATAGTCGAAGCAGGGCGGCTGATTGGGGCTCTGGACCTTTCGAGCCTGCGTGATCGTCGCGACGAGGTCGTAGGAGTTTCCGCCGCAGCCCCACTGGCCGAGCGGCACGTTGACGCTCGAGTCCGCCTGCGCGGCGATGATGTATTGATGGGCCACGAAACTCTCGTCGAGCTGCGATGCGAAGGTGCGATCGGAGAGCACCCATTCGTGCGCCATGTCGAAGTACGGCTTCGTCTCGGAGTGCGGAACGTAGACGTACATCGGATACTTGACGCCGCGCGGCCCGTCGAACACCTCTTCCTTGTCGAAGCCGTCCATCGCGCAGTGGCGTCCGGGCGTGGTGCCGTGGCAGTCTTCGAACATCGCGTGTGCCGAATGATCGAGCTCGTATTTCGTAGCGAGGCTCACGGAGCGCAGAACGATCTTGCCGCCCTTGGAGTCTTTTCCGCTCGAGACGGTGTCTGCGCCCGGGTAGCCCTGGAAGAGATCGTCGAAGCTCCGGTTCTCTTGAACGACGTAGACGACGTGTTTGATCTTTCCCGCGCCGGTCGCATGGGATCGCGCGGCGCCGTCGCTCGCAGGGAGCGGGATCGGCGCGCGTACGTTCGGCGAGCATGCGGCGAAGAGAGACGCGAATGCGAAAATCGCCCACCGATGAGAGACGCAACTCGCCGCCACCCGTAGCGATTTCCGCGATTGCAAACCGGCGACCTGGACGAAAAAGCCGGCGCGTGCGCCGGCTTTTCATCAAAGCGATGCTTGGGTTCGGCCGCTTACTCTGGTATTCGGAGGTGCTGGCCCGGCAGAATCGTCCCGCCCGACAGACGGTTCTCGTCGCTGATTCGATCGACGATCTCTTGGACGTCCGCGCTCGGCCGCGAGTGGCTCGCCGCGATCGACCAGAGCGTGTCGCCCGGTTTGACCGTGACGGTGACGTACCGCTGCGTCGTCGCCGCGTAGAGCCTGACGCTCGAGAGCGTCGGCAAGGCCACCATCAGCCCGAGCGAGGCGAGCGCGATCGCCGGCATCAGCGTGAACCGTCGTCGCCTGCCCGTCTCGTCCATCCTCATCCCAACCATCTTTGCCCCCATATCTAGTGCCAAACGCCTGTTCGTCCACCATATTTTACCATACGGGCTTCGGGCGCTGTCAAGGCAATTCCGAACGTATGTTTGCCTTCAATCGGCATTTATGGTAGGGTTGTACCGGCCCTGGGTGCCATGCGGTTGGCATTCCGGCCGGACTGGAGGAGCGATGCGTAAGGAGACGACGGAGAGGCCCGCCACCGAGCGGCAGCGACGCATACTCGACGTCATCCGCAACTTTACTGCTGAGCACGGCTACCCGCCGTCGGTTCGCGAGATCGGCGAGCGCGTCGGGCTCTCCTCATCCTCGACGATCCACGCGCACCTTAAGGCCCTCGAGCGGCGCGGCATGATCTCGCGCGACCCGACTAAGCCCCGAGCCCTGCGCTCGGGAAGCATTCCGCCGGTTCCCGATGCGCTCGTCCTTCCGATCCTCGGCAAGGTGGCGGCGGGCGTTCCGATTACTGCCCAAGAGGATGTCGAGGGCGAGTTTCTCCTCGGCGCCGGTTTCGTCTCGCGCGGCTCGGACGCGTTCATGCTTCGCGTCCAGGGCGACTCGATGGTTGACGCCGCCATTCTCGACGGGGACCTCATCCTCGTTCGCCAGCAGAGAAGCGCGGAGAACGGCGAGATCGTCGTCGCCATGCTCGAGGGCGAGGCAACCGTGAAGCGCTTCTATCGCGAGCCGGGTCGAGTGCGGCTGCAGCCGGAGAATCAGGCGATGGCGCCAATCTACGCGAGCGATGTCGAGATCGTCGGCCGCGTCGAAGCCGTCGTCCGCCGCCTCTAGAGCCTTCCTGTCTTTCGAAGCTCGCGCGGTGCCGGTCATGCGGCGCATCGCGGAGCAGCCCTTTATCCTGGCCGTACGCGAAGCGCTGCCCTGGAGCTTCATCGGGCTCGCCGCCGCCTTCGTTTTAATTCTCGCGGTGCAGCTGCGAGCCGGCGCCCCGCACGGAGTTCCGCTCGGCTTGCGCCTGGCCTCGGCGCTGCTCCCCGCCTTCGGGGTGATGGCGATGGCGCTCGTCGTCGTTCTGCCGGTGCGTTTGGCGCGCGACACCGGCTACGATACCGTCGCGCTGGTAGCGGGAAGCGCGATCGCGTTCGTGCTGGCGCTGCCGCAGCCGTTCGGCCCCGACCTCGTCTCCTATCTGCGGACGCTGGGTCCGTCGGGACTCTTCGTTGCGATTATCGCGGCCGGCATAACCGGCGGATGGATCGCGATCGTTCGATCGCGCGTGCGCGCACCGCTCGCCGACTACGCGGGGGCGGCGCTCGCGGTCGCCACCTTCGCTGCGCTGCTCGCGCTCCATCTCTCCATACCCGGAGCGATCGCGGCGGCGATGGCGCCGATCTCGCGCTTGGGCGACACGTACGTCGCGCTGATCGCGATCGTCGCGCTCGAGACGCTGTTATGGACGGCCGGCGTGCACGGACCGGCGATGCTCGCGGCGATCGTCACGCCGGTCTATTTGACGATGCAGATGCAGAACACGCACGCCTTCACGCTGCACGAGCCGCTGCCGTACGTCGTCGTGGTCTCGCTCTTTCTCTTCGTCTTCCCGGGCGGGGCCGGCGCGACGCTGCCGCTGGCGGCGCTCTTCGCGGTCTCGCGCGTTCCGCGGCTGCGCCGCG
>DATKMJ010000070.1 GCA_035541935.1 Candidatus Binatia bacterium
GCTGGCGCCCGCAGATCGTCTGGTTCGGCGAGCCGCTGCCCGGCGCGGTCTGGCGCGAAGCCGAGACGGCTGCCGCACGGGCCGACGTCATTCTCGTCGTCGGCACGAGCGCGGTCGTCTATCCGGCGGCGGCGCTCGCGATGCGCTACAACGAGCGCGCCTACGTCGCGGAGATCAATCCCGAAGCGACGGCGATCAGCGAGCGCGTGGATTGCGCGCTGCGCGGCACCGCGGCCGCGCTGCTGCCGAAGATCGTCTCAGCGCGCGGCGGCGCTCGCGGTGCGGCGCTTGCGCGCGAAGAGCGCGTAGACCGGTAGGCCCGAGAGGAGAATCCCGACGCCGATCAGCGTGTCGTACGGCGAGTTGAGGATCGTGTCGCCGACGATGTACCACGCGGCCGCGAGGAAGATCAGCGTCGTCACCGGGTGGCCGGGCATGCGGAAGACCGGCTTGGGAGCGTTTGGATCGCGCGCGTCGCGGTTGCGGAAGACGATGAGCGCGATCGCCGCCAGTCCGAAGAAGATGTAATCGTTGCACGTGACGTAGTTGAGGATCTGATCGTAACGCCCGGAGAGCGCGATCACGATCGCGACGATCCCCTGCACGACGATCGCGAGCACGGGAACGCGCGTCTGCTGATTTATCGCCGCGAGCTGCTTGAAGAACGTCCCGTCGGCCGCCATCTGAAAGTAGACGCGCGGCGACGTGAGGATCTGGTTGCTCAAGAAGCCGAGCGTCGAGATCGAGATCACGAGCGCCATGACGCGCAGACCCATCGGCCCGAACGCCAGCTGCGCGATGTCCGAGGCCGGCGTCTTCGTCGCAGCCAAGCCCTCGATGCCGAGCGCGCGCAGGCAGGCGAGGTTGACGGCGAGGTAGAGCACGACGACGGTCACGACGCCGACGATCAGTCCGATCGGCAGCGTTCGCTCCGGCTGCTTCAGTTCGGCGGTCATAAAGCTCGACGTCTGCCAGCCGCTGTAGGCGAAGAGAACGGGCACCATCGCGAGGCCGACCGCGGTGACGGCGCTGCCGGCGAGCGGCGCGGCGACGGCGGCGTGCGGTGAGCGCACCGCGATCAGCCCGACCAGCGCGAAGCCGGCGATCGCGACGATCTTGATCACCATGAAGAGATTCTGCGCCGTCGTTCCCGTGCGCACGCCGAGCGCGTTGATCGCGGTGAAGAGCGCGATTGCGATCGCCGCGACGGCCGCGGTCGAGGCCGCCCAGCCGGTGAGCGGCATGAAGTACGCAGCGAACGTCACCGCGGCAGCCGCCATCCCGCCGCTCTGCGAGACGAGCAAGAGCGTCCAGCCGAACACGAATGCAAGCGAGGGGTGAAACGCATCGCGCAAGTAGGCGTAGAGTCCGCCGTCGTGCGGCCTTCGGTCGGCCAACTCGGCGAAGATGCCCGCGCCGAGCAGCGCGATCGCGCCGCCGGCACTCCACGCGAGCATCGCCAGCAATCCGTTGCCGACGTGCCGCGCAACGACCGAGGGGTTCATGAAGATGCCCGAGCCGATGATGCCGCCCATCACGATGAGGGCGGCATCGCGGGCACCGAGGCGGCGCAGCAACTTAGGCGAAGAGTCCGGATATGTTGGCATTAGCGACGTTCTTCCTCACCAGCCTCGCTTCTACCGTGGCGCAAGCGACGCCGCCCCCCCAGCCGCCGCCCTCGCAGCCGTTGATGGAGCCGGCACCGCAGCCGCCGCTCGAGACCGGACCGTGCCTCGACTCGATCCGCAGCGTTCCGAAGGTGCTGCAGGCGCCGGTCGCGCGCTCGATGCAGATCGTGCGCATAGACGAGGTGCAGTCCACTGCGACGATGACGCCGGGAGAGGTCATCGGATTTCTCTACACGCTCGAGGACGGCTCGACGTGGCTCGGGCAGCGGACCCGCGACTACCAATCGTCCGCGAACGCGACGGAGATCAACAAGGTCCTCGCCGCGACCCACGTCGCGGGCTATAACGTGAACGGGTTCCCGCCCACCGACCTCTACGGCGTGCCGACGAAGCACCCGCAACTCTTCCGGGTTCAGGTGCCTCCGAACGCCTACGCGCCGCTGCGAATCCAACTGGCGCCGTGCGTGATCTGGCCCTCGACCCGGCCGCTCCCCGACCCCCGGATGTAGGCGTTAGCAGCCGCCGCATCCGAGTGCTAGGGTGAGGGGTTATAGGGGCGATGGAGTTCGTCGTACGGGCCCGTCTCGGGAGCTTCCAACCTAACGCCGACGTCTTCGTCGACGAAGAGGGGCGGCGCGTCGTCGCCGTCGTCGAGGTTGCCGGCGCTGATCCGGAGAGTCTCCGCATCGCGCTCGACGAGCGCTCTCTCGTCGTCGCGGGACGGCGCCGCGAGACGGCCCGCCTGCGGCGCGGCTCCTTCGTTCAGAAAGAGATCGCGCACGGCGAGTTCGTCAAGCGAATCGCGCTGCCGGTCGCCGTCGAGTACGAAGGCGTCGCGGCGAGTTACGACGATGGTCTGCTCGTCGTCGTCGCGCCGATCGCGACGACGGCGTATTTGCCGACCGCGAGAACCGAGCTCCACGTCATGGTAAAGAGGACTCACTCCTAAGATAATGGCCGAGAAATCAGCCCCCACCGTCGTCCCCGCCAATCAGATCGGCATCCTCCCGCTCCAAGAGGCCGTGCTATTCCCGCACACGGTGATCCCGCTCGCGGTTGTGAAGAAGCCCGGCATTCAGCTCGTCGAGGAGGCGTTGCGCGAAGGCAAGCCGATCGGGCTCGCCGTGTTGCGCGATCGCGAGATCGAGGAGCCCGGTCCCGACGACATTCAGCGCGTCGGCACGATCGGCGTAATTCAGAAGATGCTCAAGGTGCCCGACGGCACGCTGCGCTGCATCGTCGCCGGACAGCAGGCATTCAAGATCGAGCAGTTCGATCAGATCTCGCCCTATATGGTCGCGACCTACACCGACCTTCCCGACGTCACCGTCGAGAGCGAAGAGCTCGTCGCGATGCAGCGCAACCTCGCGGGGCTCTTTCAGAAGCTGCTCTCCTACCTGCCGCAGGCGCCGCGCGAGATGGAGATGGAGGTCGCCAACATCACCGATCCGGTGGTCTTGACCTACTTCGTCGCATCGACGATGCGCCTCGAAACCGCCGACCGCCAAGCGCTGCTCGAAGAGCGCGACACCGCAAAGCGCATGCGAAAACTGACGCTGCTGCTGACGAAGGAGCTCGAAGTCGTCGAGCTCGGCCACAAGATTCAGAGCGACATCCAGCGCGAGATGGAGAAGAACCAGCGCGAGTTCTACCTGCGCCAGCAACTGCGGGCGATTCAGGAAGAGCTCGGCGAGGTAGATCCGCAGCAGGCCGAGACGAACGAGTTGCGCTCGAAGATCGACGCGGCCGCGATGCCCGAAGAGGTCAAGAAGGCCGCCGATCGCGAGCTCGATCGTCTCTCGAAAGTTCCGCAGGCGAGCCCCGAGTACAGCGTCATCCGCACGTACCTCGATTGGCTCGTCACGCTTCCGTGGAACGTCGAGACGGCCGATCACATCGACATCAAGGCGGCTCGAGTCACGCTCGATGAAGACCATTACGATCTCGACAAGATCAAAGACAGGATCATCGAGTATCTCGCCGTCGGCAAACTCAAGAAGAAACTGACCGGCCCGATCCTCTGCTTCGTGGGACCGCCCGGCGTCGGCAAGACGTCGCTCGGTCAATCGATCGCGCGCGCGATGGGACGCAAGTTCGTGCGTCTCTCCGTCGGCGGCGTGCACGACGAGGCCGAGATCCGCGGGCACCGCCGCACCTACATCGGCGCGATGCCCGGCACGATCGTGCGCGCGGTTCGCGACGCGGGAACGCGCAATCCGGTCATGATGATCGACGAGATCGACAAGGTCGGCGCGGATTTCCGCGGCGATCCGCAGTCGGCGCTGCTCGAAGTGCTCGACCCCGAACAGAACGTGCACTTCCGCGACCACTATCTCGATCTGCCGTTCGACCTTTCGCAAGTGCTCTTCATCTGCACCGCGAACTCGCTCGACACGATCTCGCCGCCGCTGCGCGACCGCATGGAGATCATCCCGCTCTCCGGCTACACGGAGCTCGAGAAACTGCAGATCGCGCGGCGCTATCTCGTGAAGAAGCAGCGCGTCAACAACGGTCTGCGGGAGATGCAGGCGCAGATCGGCGATCCCGCGATTCGCGCGATCATCAACGATTACACGCGCGAAGCGGGCGTCCGTAACCTCGAGCGCGAGATCGGAACCGTCTTTCGCAAGATCGCGCGCAAGATCGCGGAGAACCCGCGTTACAAGGCGCGCGTCACGCCGGCGAACCTCATCGAGTACCTCGGTAAGCCGCGCTTCTTCAACGAGGTGCGCAAGCGCGTCGCCTCGGTCGGAGTCGCGACCGGCATGGCCTACACGCCGGTCGGCGGAGACATCCTCTTCATCGAGACGCAGGCGATGCCGGGAACCGGCAAGCTCGTGCTCACCGGTCAGCTCGGCGACGTGATGAAGGAGTCGGGGCAGGCCGCGGTATCGTTCCTGCGCTCGCGATCGAGCGAGCTCGGCTTATCCGACGATTACTTTGCGAAGCACGACATCCACATTCACATTCCGGCGGGAGCGACGCCGAAGGACGGCCCGTCGGCCGGAATCGCGCTCGCGACGTCGATCGCCTCGATGCTCACCGGCATCAAGGTGGATCCGAATCTCGCGATGACCGGCGAGATTACGCTCACCGGCCAAGTGCTTCCGATCGGCGGCCTCAAGGAGAAAGTGCTCGGCGCGAAGCGCGCGGGCATCGGCAAGATCTTGCTGCCGCGCCGTAACGAAGTCGACCTCGACGACGTCCCGAAAGAGGTGCGCGACAGCATGACGTTCGTTGCGGTGGACGAGCTCTCGGAAGTCTTGCATCACGCGCTCGGCAAGCGGTTGATCTCACCGGTTCCGCTCGGTGCGGAGAACGGCAAGACGAACAACGTCGTGCCGATGCGCGCGTCGAAGCGCCGCAACGGCGTCGTCAAGCGTCGCGCCGCCCGCAAATCACCGATCAAGCGCTGACGCGCTAGCGCACGAAGATCCCGCGGCCCTCGCCGGCCTCTCCGACGACCGCGGCGAGGACGTGGCCCGCGCGCAGCTCGCGCAGAAGCGGGTCGAGCCGATCCGGCGGGATCGCGATCAGCAGGCCGCCCGAGGTCTGCGCGTCGGAGAGGCCGACTCGCACCGCATCGGGGACCGCTGCGTCGAACTCCGTAAAGACCGCGTGCGTCTCGGCATTGTGGCGCGTGCCGCCCGGAACGACGCCGGCGGCGATCAGCTCCAACACGCGATCCATGAACGGCACGGCGCGCGCGTCGATCGTGAGTCGCACGTTCGAGGCGCGCGCCATCGCGCCGGCATGCCCGAGCAATCCGAAACCGGTGATGTCGGTCGCGGCGCGCGCGCCGGCCGCGAGCATCGCTTGCGAGGCCGCGTCGTTGAGCGTCGTCATCGCGCCGACGGCTTCCGCGAGATCGGCGGCCCCGATCGCGCCGCGCTTGAGGGCCGTCGTGAGAACGCCCGTTCCGAGCGGCTTCGTAAGCACGAGCGCGTCGCCGGGACGCGCGGCCGCGTTCGTGACGATGCGCCTCGGATCGACGACGCCGGTGACGGCCATGCCGTACTTCGGCTCGGCGTCCTTGATCGTGTGGCCGCCGAGGATCGAGACGCCCGCGGCGCGTGCGACCTGGGAGCCTCCCTCTAAGATCCGCGCGAGCACGTCGAGGTCGAGGTCTTCGGGGAAGGCGACGATATTGAGTGCGGAGATCGGGCGCCCGCCCATCGCGTAGACGTCGGAGAGCGCGTTCGTCGCGGCGATGCGCCCGAAGTCGAACGGATCGTCGACGATCGGCGTGAAGAAATCGACGGTGGAGACGATCGCGAGATCGTCGCGCACGAGATAGACGCCCGCGTCGTCGCCGCTTCCGTAGCCGACGAGCACGCGGTCGTCCGTTGCGGGCGTTACGCGCTCCATGACGGAGCGCAACTCGGCCTCGCCGAGCTTCGCCGCGCAACCGGCGCAGCTCGAGAGTTCGGTCAGGCGGATGCTCGCAACGTCCATCGAAAGGGTATTCGATGAACCGGCAGTTGCTATTCCTCCCCGGGCCCGTGACCGTCGCGCAACCGGTGCTCGACGCTGCGGCGCGGCCGATGATGAACCATCGCAGCGAAGCGTTCGCGCAAATTCTCGCGCGCATCGGCGAGGGGCTGCCGCCGGTCTTCGGAACGCACGGCGAAGTCGTCTTGCTCGGCAGCTCGGGAACCGGAGCGCTCGAGGCCGCCGTCGCCAATCTCTTCTCGCCGGGCGAGCAGGTGCTCTCGTGCGCCGTGGGCGCGTTCGGCAAGCGCCTCGCGGCGATCGCGCAGCGCTACGGCTGCGTCGTCGAGCCGCTCGAGACGCCGCTCGGAGAGGCGCTCGATCCGGACGCGCTCGCGGCGCGCCTCGAGGCCGATACCAAACGCCGGATCGCCGGCGTGCTGCTGACGCACAACGAGACCTCGACCGGCGTTGCGTGCGACATGGCCGCGCTCGCGCCGGTCCTGCGGCGCCACGGGGCGATCAGCATCGTCGATTCGGTCAGCGGAATCGCCGCGTCCGAGTTTCGGATGGACGAGTGGGGATACGACGCGGTCGCCACGGCGTCGCAGAAGGGCTTTGCCGCGCCGCCGGGCGTCGCGATGGCCGCGCTCAGCGACCGGGCGTGGGAGCGATGCGCTCGCGCCACCTCGCCGCGCTTCTACTTCGACTTTTCGAAGGCGCGCGATTCGTCGCATCTGGGCGAGATGCCGTGGACGCCGCCGATCTCGATCGTCTACGCGCTCGACGTCGCGCTCGCGCGCTATCACGCGGAAGGGATGGAGAACGCGTTCCGCCGTCACGCGGCCTTCGCCGGGATCGTTCGCGACGAGTTGACGCGCCTCGGTTTTACGCTCGTCTCGCGCGAGGGCGCGCACTCGCCGACGGTCGTCGCCGCCTATCCGCCGCCGGGCGTCGAGCCGAAGGGTTTATTAAAGGGTCTGCGCGAGAATCACGGCGTCGTGCTCGCCGGCGGTCAAGGCGAGCTCGCCGGAAAGATCGTCCGCTTCGGGACGATGGGTGAGCTCGGCGAGGACGACATCCGCGGCGCGATCGAGGCGATCGCGCTCGAGTTGCGCGTCATAAGTGGTGTCGCTTAAAGTACGGCATCACGAACGGGCGCGCGTACCAAGGAACCGTCGATAGCAGCGCGGCGTCGAGCGGTGCGTCGTAGGCGACGAGATACTGCGGAAGGTACGCTTGGTGGAGGCTCTCGCGGATGTCGCGCGATAGCGGGAAGAAGAGCGAGATGAAGAGCACGAGCCATAAGAGGATCGCGCCCTTCGCGAACCCGATGAACGCGCCGCCGAGCGAGTTGCCCAATCCCAAGAGCGGAAGCCGAGCGACGCGGTCGAAGGCGCGCGCCGCCAGCAGCAGCACGACGTAGGTTAAGAGTCCGGTTCCGAACATACCGATGACGTGCGCCGAACCCGGCCCGACGCCGGTAAAGTGCTGGATCTGCGAATCCGCCGCACCGTTGTAGAACCACGGCGTGACGAGCGCTGCGGTGACCGCGACGGCGCCGCCGAGCTCCTGGACGAAGCCGCGCGACCATCCCTTGAACGTCGCAATTCCGAGCACGATCACGATGACGACGTCCGGCCACGCGACGCCGGCAATCACGCTCGAATCGTCGCCCCGAAGCGCTCGCGCAGCGCGTCGAGCACGAGCGCGACCGCGTCGTCGGCCTCTTCGTCGGTCAGCGTCGCGTCGAAACGCTGCAGCGTCACGCGTACCGCGAGGCTCTTTCTCCCATCGCCGAACTGCGGTCCGCGGTACTCGTCGAAGACGCGAACCTCGCTGCAGAGCGAGCCGAGCGTCTGCGCGATCGCGCGTTCGAGCTCGCGCGCACCGAGCGCGGCATCCACGACGAGCGCGAGATCGCGATACGTCGAGGGGAACTTCGACGGCGGCCGGTACCGCGGCGTCGCGCGTTCCGGCAGCGCGGCAACGTCGAGCAGACAGAGATAGGCGTTTCGTTTGAGGCCGCGCGACCGCGCGACGCGCGGATCGACGCAGCCGATCGCGCCGGCGGGCCGGCCGTCGATCGTTACGGTTGCGCTCTTTCCGGGATGGAAGCCCGGATGCGCCGCCGCCGGCGTCTCGCACGGGCGGCCGGTGACGTCGCGCAGCAGCGCCTCGCAGTCGCCCTTGAGCCGAAGGAACGATGAGTCGCGCCACGCCGGCTCGTCACCGCGATCGGCCGAGAAGCCGAACGCGACCGAGCTCGACTCCGCGACGCGATCGCCGTCGCGCGCGAAGATCTCGCCGATCTCGAAGATTCGAACCGGCGCGTCCACCGAAGCCAGGTACTCTACGAAGCCGTCGGCGAGCGTTTCGCGCAGAAAGCGCTGCTCTTCGGAGAGCGGGTTGCGAACCTCGACCGACGACGCGCCGCCCGACCCGCGCAGCGAGTGCGTGATCGTCTCGCGATATCCCAGCCCAGCGAGGCGGCTAGCGATCGCATTTTCGAGATCGAAGGCAGCGCTTGCGATCGCGTGCGCCGGCACCGCGGGCACCTCCGAGGGAATCTTTTCGTAGCCCTCGATCCGAGCGATCTCTTCCACGAGATCGGCGGCGATCGAGAGATCGCGACGCCACGGCGGCGGCGTCACCGAGAGCAGGCCGGCCGTCGAACTCGTTACCTCGCAGCCTAACGCGGCGAGATGCGATGCGACGCGCTCCTGCGCGATCGTCATGCCGAGCAATCGCTCGACCTCGCGCATCTCGAGCGAGATCGGCGCGGCCGGCGCGATCTCCGCGCCGAAGGCGTGTGGGCGAAAGGCCTTCGCGCCGAGGTCGCTGAGGATCTGGGCGGCGCGCGCCGCGCCGAGATCGGTAAGCGCGGGTGCGAGCGACTTCTCGTGGCGCGACGACGCTTCGCTGCGCAGCCCGAGCGCGGCGCTCATTCGCCGCACGCGCGCGCCGTTGAAGTTCGCCGCCTCGAGAACGATCGCGGTCGTGGCGTCCGTCACCTCGCTCGACGCACCGCCCATGAGTCCGGCAAGGCCGAGCGCGCGTTCGTCGTCGGCGATGACGAGCGCCTGCTGCGATAGCGTTCGCGCGACGCCGTCGAGCGTAACGATCCTCTCTCCGTCGCGCGCTCCGCGGACGGTCAGCGCGCCCGCGATCTTCGCGGCGTCGTAGAAGTGGAGCGGCTGGCCGGTCTCGAGCATGACGTAGTTCGAGACGTCGACGAGGTTGTTGATCGGTCGCTGACCGGCGAGTGCGAGCCGGATGCGCATCCACGCCGGTCCCGGCGCCACGACGACGTTCTCGAAGCGCTGCGCGACGAAGCGCCGGCAGTCCGGCGAGTCGATCGTGACGCGCGGCGCGGCGCCGGCGCTCTCGCTCGCACCGCCGGGATTGCGCGCGGACGGGAGGCGCAGCGGCACGCCGTACGACGCGGCCAACTCGCGGGCCAGTCCGACGATCGACATCGAATCCGGGCGGTTCGCGGTTATCTCGACCTCGAGCACGTCGGCGTCGAGGCCGAAGAGCTCGACGGCATTTGCGCCGATCGGAACGTCTGCCTCGAGCTGCATGATGCCGTCCTCGAACCATTCGCCTGGGAGCGCGAGCTCTTCGGCCGAGATCATCATCCCCTGCGAAGCGACGCCGCGCATCGTCCGCGCCTCGATCGTCAGCGCCGGAAGACGCGCGCCGATCGTGGCGACGGCGATCGTCTGCCCGGCCGCGACGTTCGTTGCCGCCGTGGCGATCGTCAGCGGCTCGGCTCGTCCGACGTCGACTCGTCCGACGAGCAGCCGATCGGCATTGGGATGCTTCTCGACGGCGACGAGCCTGCCGGTGACGACGCCGGCGATCGCGGGCCGCTTCTCGATCGCCTCGACGGGAAAGCCGAGCATCGCCAGGCGCTCTGCTACCGCCTCGGCATCGCCGGGCAGCGCGACGAACTCGCGCAGCCAGCCTAGAGGGACGCGCATCGTTTCAACTCAGTTGCGCCAGAAAATCCGGATCGCTGTCGACGAAGCGCCGGATGTCGTCGACCTCGTATCGCGCGAGTCCGATTCGCTCGGCGCCGAACCCGAATGCCCAGCCCGAATAGCGCTCGGGGTCGTGACCGGCTTCGCGCAAGACGTTGGGATGGACCATGCCGGCGCCGCCGAGCTCGATCCACGAAGATCCGCCGCACATGTTGCACTGCACCTCTCCGACGCGTCCGGCGCCGCGGCACTTCGGACACGTCGTGTCGACTTCGGCGCTCGGCTCGGTGAACGGAAAGTACGAAGGACGGAAGCGCACGTTCTGCTGTGGACCGAAGAGCTCGCGGCAGAGGCCGGTGAGCATCCCCTTGAGATGGCCGAAGTGAATCCCCTCGGCGACGAGCAGCCCTTCGATCTGATGGAACTGAAAGAGATGGCGCGCGTCCACCGCGTCGCGGCGGAAGCACTTTCCCGGGGCGATGACGGCGATCGGGGGTTTGTGTTCTTGCATCGTCCGAATCTGCATCGGCGAAGTGTGCGGCCGCAGCAGCAACGAATTGGTGAGCCAGAACGAATCGAAGTTCTCGCGCGCGGGGTGATCGCTGGGGATGTTGAGCGCGTCGAAGTTATAGTAATCCGGCTCCGCCTCGGGACCGATGACGACGGCGAAACCGTGTCGCACGAAGTAGGCGCACGCATCCGCGATAATGCGCCGCACCGGGTGGATCGACCCGGTCTGCGCGGGTATCGAAGGAAAGGTGACGTCGATGGAAACCGCCAGATCGGCCTCGTCCGCGCGCGCTTCGATACGCTCGTGCAGTCCGTTGAGCAGGGCCTCCATCGCGGCGACGGCATCGTTGATCTCCTTGCCCGCGCCGGGGCGCTCGCCCGCGGGCAGCGCGCCGATGCCGCGGCGAATTCTCGTCACGTGGCCGTTACGCCCGAGATAGGCGATGCGCACGCTCTCGAGAGCCTGCTCGCCGGTCGCGCGTTCCGCTTCCGCCGCGAAATCGCTCTGCAGCTTGCGCAGCGTCTCTGCCAGTTCCGTCATCGCTCTACCAAAGCAAAGCGCCCGGTTCGTTCAACGGTACCGGGCGCCTCCAAGAAACCGGCGCTAGCTTCGCGCGGTAAAATCTTTGTCTTTTAGCTGGGACTCGGCGAGGCGTGCAGCCTGCGATACGCGAGGTATGCGTCGATCGAACCCGTTTGGGCGAAAAGCTTCCAGAAGAGATTGGACGTTGCCATGCGCTTGCAGTCTCCTTCTGACCGTCGGCTCCGGGGCGGCCCGCGTCGCCTGAGTATACCATGGGCTTTTTAAGGCCGGTAGTCTTGACTTTTGACCCCCGATTGACTCTCTTGACAAGTTGCAAAACGCTGCGCTTCGTAGAGCATAATCGAGCCGGCGACCGCCGCGCTAAGGCTCTCGGCGGGGCCGCTCATCGGGATGGCGAGCGTACGTTCGCAGGCCGCTTCCCACGGCCCCAAACCATGGCGCTCGTTGCCGACGACGATCGCGACTGGCGCTTGCCAGCTCTCTTGTGCGAGAGGGGATCCGTTCGCCGCGAGGCCGAGAAGCCGCACCCCGGCGGCGGCGGCCGCCGCCGCCGTTTCGGCCGGAGTCGCGACGGCGAGCGCGAGGCGAAAGACGGCCCCCATCGAGGCGCGGACGACCTTCGGGTGGGTCGGCTCGACCCCGGCGCTCCCGAAGAGGACGCCGGCGCAGCCGAAGGCGTCGGCCGAGCGGAGAAGGCTGCCGGCATTGGCCGGGTCGCTGACGCCGGCGAGGACGAGCAGAGGGCTTCCGCGGCGCATGAGGTCGCCCGGCGAGAGCAGGCGGACCGGGGCGACCGCGACGAGCCCGGTCGGGGTCGAGAGGTCGGAGATCCTGGCGGCCGCGTCCGCTCCCACGACGTATGTGGGCGTGCCCGCGGCGTCGAGCTCCCGGACGAGGGGGACCGCGTCGTAGGCTTCCTGGGTAACGTAGAGCTCTTCGATCGGGACCCCGGCGGCATAGGCCTCGGCCAGCAGCGTCGCGCCCTCGAAGGCAAACCGGCCCTGCTCCCGGCGCCCCTTGACGCTGCGCAGCGCGCGCACGCCGGTCAGGCGCTGCGCGCGGCTCCCTATCGGCGAGGCCATCGCGAGGTGAGCCAGGCTCGCGTCCCGATCAGAATCAGGCCGGCGAAGATCGCCGCGAGCGCGATCGCGATCTTGTCGTTGAAGTGATGCGGGACGACCAATCCGACCATGACGTAGACGCCGGCGGCAAAGACGGCGAGGAAGAAGGTCAGCCAGCCCAGCTCGGCTGCAACGGAAGATCGTGGTTGCGGCATCGGCCTCTTGCTTACGAGGCGCGGCGCGGCCGTTCCGCCAAGCGCCCCGCATGGACGAACCCCCGATCCTGCTCGCATCGAGCCGCCCCTTCGAGGGGCGCGTCTTCAACGTTCGCGTCGACGAGATTCGTTACGCCGACGGCAGCGCGCACCGCATAGACGTCGTCGAGCACGGCGCCTCGCTGGCAATCGTCGCGACGCCCGCGCCGAACGAATTGGTGCTCGTTCGTCAATACAGGCATCCCGCGAAAGCCTCGCTCTGGGAGATCCCGGCCGGAACGGCCGAGCCCGGCGAGAGGCCGATCGACGGCGCGGCACGCGAGCTGCGCGAGGAGACGGGCTTTACGGCCGGACGCATCGCGCCGATCGGCTCGTTCTGGACGTCGCCCGGCTTCTGTTCCGAAGTGATGCACCTCTTCCACGCGGACCAGTTGGAAGCGGGCGAGCCGCAGTTCGACGACGACGAACGCATCGAGATTGGAACCTTCACGCTTCAGGCTGCATGGCGCCTGGTCGCTGACGGATTCGCCGACGCGAAAACGGTCGTCGCGCTCTACTGGCTGCAGGGCGGCGGAAAAGAAATTTGAAATCTGCTATCCACGTTGCGGGAGTTGCTCTTGGAGGGGTACTCGTGGAAATACCGAGCGACATTGATGCCGTGCTGAAACGAATGCTGGAGCGCACGCGCGAAGGCGGGGATCACTCCGTGCTCGCCGCCGAAGACGAAGCCTACTTGAATTCGCTCATCGCATCAGTGCGCGCGGGACGGCGCGCGGTTTTGATCGTCGAAGACGCCGACGAGCACCTGCGATACATGTTCAGCAACGCGACGCGCGCCGAAGCGGTTACGATGTTGGGGAAGGTCGTCGAGGCGACGGGACGCCGTCTCGCGGACGGCGACGACTAACGGCCGTTAGGCCGCCAGCGTAATTCCGTCGACCTTTCCGTCGCGCGCCACCTCGAACTGATAGTGGTACTGCGCGCGCGGATAGCGCACGAGAAATTCGTACAGCGTGTCGCCGTTCGTCTCCGACGTGCTCGAGAGCGGCACGATCCCTTGCAGCTTTCCCAGCGCGGCGAAGTTTTCGCGCGCGACGAGATCGTCGGTGAGATAGGCGCTGAACGACGGCGTCAGCTCCGAGCGATCGATGCGCCCGGTGGCGAGACGCTCGAGCCACTCCTTCGCCCGGGTTACGACCGCGTTGTCGAGATGAGCGGTCGTCGGCGGCACGAGGATGTCGAGCACGCGCGCTCCGACCTCTTCGGGCATCGTGACGCGGCCGTGCATCGAATCGGCGTTCGTCAAGACGATGACGCCGACGTGCTCGCTCGGCAGCAGCGCGTTCATCGCCCTGTACCCTGAGATCTCGCCGTCGCTCCAGACGAACTCTTTGCCGCCGCGCCGGTCGATGACCCAGCCCATGCCGTAATGCGTCGGTCCGGAACTTCCGGCCGGCGTAAAGATCGTGCGCTCGGCGTCGATGCGCAACAACACCGGCATCTCGATGTCCCACTTCGCGAGATCGTCGATCGTCGAGACGAGCCCCGAGTTGCCGCGCAGCCACGCCGGATCCCACGTCGCCGCGGTGTTGAAGCCGTCCTTGCCGCGCGTATAACCCGTGGCGTGCGACGGAGAGACGCCGTTATCGCCGGCGAGGAACGTATGATCCATCACGAGCGGGATGAAGATGTGCTGCTCGAGGTAATCGGAGAGCGTCACGCCGCTCGCGCGCTCGACGACGAGACCGGCCAGCATGTAGTTGAGCGGGTTGTTCGCGTAGACCGCGCCGGGCTCGGCGAGCGGCTTCATCTTATCGACGGCCGCCAAGACGTCGCTCAGTTTGATCGTGTGCGTCGGATCGGTCGAGATGCCGGGGGCGCCGTTATAGCTCGGCAGGCCCGACGTCTGCGTCAGGAGCTGCGCGATCGTGACGTCGGCCCCGAGCTTGAACTCCGGCACGTACTTCGAAAGCGGATCGTCGAGTTTGAGCTTACCGTCCTGCGAGAGCAGCAGCACCGCGGCGGCGGTGAACTCCATCGTCACGTTGCCGACGTACGATTCGGTGTCGGGCGTCATCGCTGCGTGGCGGTTGAGCGTCGCGAAACCGAAGCCTCGCGCGTAGACGAGGCGCCCATCCTCGACCACGCCGATCGCGATGCCGGGGGTGCGTCCCGCGTGCACCTGGTCGAGGGCCAGGCGATCGATTTGGTCGGACTGCGACTGGGTCAGCGGGGGGATGGTGTCGGCCGGCGCGGGCGAGGGGAGCCCCAGTGCAAAGAAACCGACGACCAAAGCCGTCGCTAAGACGGCACCGAAGCGCCTCATAACCAAGGGATTATATACCCTGGGCCGGGGCGGCGGCTACTATTTTTCTGCCGCCTGCCTCGCCAGGCTGAGCAGGGCTCCGAAGGCTTTCTGGTCGCGGACGGCCAGATCGGCGAGCGCCTTGCGGTTCAGACTCACCCCCGACTTCTTGAGGCCGTGCATGAAGACGGAGTAGGAGAGGCCCTCGCGCCGGACGGCGGCGTTGATGCGGCTGATCCAGAGCGAGCGAAAATCGCGCTTGCGAACGCGCCGGTCGCGGAAGGCATACGCCAGCGACTTGAGCAGCGCTTCGTTTGCGACCCGATAGTTGCGGCGGCGCGCCGCGCGGAAGCCCTTGACGAGCTTCATGACCTTGCGGCGGTGCTTGAGACCTCCAACGCCGCGTTTGATGCGTGCCATTTCGGAGCTCCTTTACACCAGGTAGGGAATCGTCGGCGCTAGACGCTTCAGGTCGCCTTTGAACGTCGGCTGATCCTTGCGGAACTTGCGCTTGCGCTTCTTCGACTTCTTGCTGAGAATGTGGCCGCAGCCGTCGAACTGATGACGGTGCATCACCTTTCCGGTGGCGGTTACCTTCACTCGTTTCGCGGTGCCCCGGTGGGTTCGAATCTTAGGCACTGGTTGGCTCCTTCGTCGGTTCCTTCGTCTGGACTGAGAACTTCGGCGGACCGGTCGGCACCGCGCGCGGCGCCAGGATCATAAACATGTTCTTTCCTTCGAGCCGGGGCTCGCGTTCGACCGTGGCGAGCGGAGACATGTCCTCCGCCATGCGATCGAGCAGCCTGCGCCCGAACGACGTATACGTGATCTCTCGCCCGCGGAACATGATCGTTACCTTGATCTTGCTACCGTCGAGCAGCAACCGTTCGGCCATTCGCGCCTTCGTTTCGTAGTCGTGCGTCTCGATCTTGGGACGCAGTTTCACTTCCTTGAGCTCGAAATGCCGTTGCTTCTTCCGAGCGTCCTTGTCTTTCTTCGACTGTTCGTACTTCAGGCGTCCGTAATCGGCGATCTTGCAGACCGGCGGCTGCGCCGTCGGCGAGACTTCGATCAAATCGAGCCCCGCGGCTCGAGCGCGCGCGAGCGCGTCTTCGGTTTGCAGTATCCCGAGTTGATTGCCGTGTTCGTCGATCACCCGTACCGCACGAATGCGTATCTGATCGTTGACGCGCAGAAGTTTTGCTATGTGTCAGTCTCCAAAAAGAAAAAGGCGCTGCCGGAGCAGCCCCACTACGGAACCCGCCGAGAGTCCCTTACAGTGAAGACCGGATCGCCCGAGGGCATCCGGTGAGCGGCCCGAGCCGCTGCTTCGGCTCGGAAAGAATATCACGCCCCGCCGGGGGAGTGTCAAGGGCGAGCGGCCGCCGCGTCGAGCGCCTGCGCGAAGCGCTCCAAAAGGAAGGCGACCGCGGCGTCGTCGATGACGAGCGGCGGCGCGAGGCGCAGGACGTCGCGATGGGTGTCCTTCGCGGCCACGCCGGCCTCGAGCAGGGCGTGCGAGAGCCGCTTCGCCGAAATCCGCAGCGCGATGCCGATCAGCAGGCCTCGCCCCCTGACGTCGGCGATCGCCGGCGAGCCGAGCGCTCGCAGCCCGCGCACGATCTCGGCGCCGGCGCGGCGCGCCCGCGCCGCGAGATCTTCCGATACGATGACGTCGAGCGACGCTTGGGCAACGGCACAGGCGAGCGGGTTCCCGCCGAACGTGCTGCCGTGATCGCCGGGCTGAAAGAGGCGCATCAACTCGTCGTCGGCGAGCGCCGCGGAGACCGGATAGTATCCGCCGCCGAGCGCCTTCCCGACGATGAGCACGTCGGGCCTCACGCCCTCGTGATCGCACGCGAACATGTCGCCGGTTCTCCCGAAACCGGTCTGCACTTCGTCGGCGAGCATGAGGACGTTAGTGCGCGTGCAGAGGTCGCGCACGCTCCGCAGATACCCGTCGGGCGGAACGTTGACGCCGCCCTCGCCTTGGATCGGCTCGATCAGCACCGCGCACGTGTTCGGCGCGATCGCGCGCTCGAGCGCGCCGGCGTCGCCGAACGGCACCGCGACGAAGCCGGGAACGAACGGACCGAAGCCGGCGCGGTACTCCGGCGTCGTGCTTGCGCTTACCGCAGCGATCGTGCGGCCGTGAAAGTTCTGCGAGAAGACGACGATCTCGGCGGCGTTCTCCGGAATTCCCTTGCCTGCGTATCCCCAGCGCCGCGCGAGCTTCAGCGCGGTCTCGACGGCCTCGACGCCGGTGTTCATCGGGAGCGCCTTCTCGAAGCCGCACACGCGCGTCAACGCTTCGAGAAACGCCGGCATGCGATCGTTGCGCATCGCCCGCGACGTCAGCGTGACGCGTCCCGCCTGTTCGACGAGCGCGGCCTTGACCTGCGGGTGACAGTGCCCGATGTTGACCGCGGAGTACGCGCTGACGCAGTCGAGATATCGCTTCCCCGCGACGTCCCAGAGCCAGACGCCCTCGGCCCGCTCGACGACCACGTCGAGCGGCGCGTAGTTGCGAGCGCCGTAGCGCTCCTCGTCGGCGATCAGTTCGCGCGCGCGATCGGAGAGGAGATACATGCCGATGCTCTTAAGGACTTTTCCTTGGCTACCTCTTTTGGTCGTCTCGAGCGGCTTATCGCCCGCGATCATCCCGGCGTCGGCGAACGAGGGCGCACGCTCGCCTTCCTTCACCCGGTGCGGCCGAAGCGCGCCTTCGTCTTGATACACGGGATGAGCGCGAGTCCCGCGCAGTTCGAGCGCGTCGCGCGCGATCTCTACGAGCGCGGTCACAACGTGATCGTGCCGCGCCTGCCGCGCCACGGCCACGCGGACCCGCTCTCGACGGCGCTCGAACGCTTGCGGCCGGACGAGCTCTACGAAGCGGTCGCCGACTACGTAACGATCGCGCGCGAACTCGGCGAGCGCGTCACGGTTGCGGGCTTCTCGCTCGGCGGACTTCTCGCGGCGTGGGTCGCGCAGCACTATGCGATCGAGCGAGCGGTGCCCGTCGCGCCGTTCTTCGGCGTATCGCTGATTCCGAACAAGTTAATGAGCACCGTCAGCGAGTGGCTTCTTCGCATGCCCAATCGCTTTCACTGGTGGAACCCGATCCTGCGCGAGCGGCACGTCTCCCTCACCGGATATCCGCGCTACGCGACGCACGCGGTCGCCCACTCGTATCGGATCGCCCGATCGCTGCTCGACGAAGCGCAGACCCACTCGCCGCTCGCGGAGCACGTCACGATCGTCTCGAACGCGGCCGAGGTCGCGGTGAACAACTACGCGATCCGCAAGCTTTACAAAAGCTGGCGCCGGCTTCGCCCGGGAGCGATCGAGATGCGGCGCATCACCGGGCTGCCGCTCTCGCACGACATCGTCTCGCCGCTGCGTCCGTGGCGGCTCGCCGATCGCGCGCACCCGCATCTCCTCGGCGCGATCGATCCCGTTCCCGAACCGCTCGGCTAAGGTCGAGTGAGTCCGCGGCGCTGCCCGTGGGCGAAGGCGTCGCCCATGATCGAGTACCACGACGACGAGTGGGGCGTGCCGCTCCACGACGACGACGGACTCTTCGAACTGCTCGTGCTCGAAGGAGCGCAGGCGGGCTTGAGCTGGGAGACGGTCTTGCGCAAGCGCGGTCGCTACCGCGAACTCTTCGCGAACTTCGATCCCGTCAAGGTCGCGCGATTCACGCCGGCCCGCATCGAGAAGATCCTGCGCGATCCCGGCATCGTTCGGAATCGCGCGAAGGTCGAATCGGCGGTCGGCAACGCCCGCGCCCTCTTGCGCGTGCGCGACGAGTTCGGTTCGTTCGACGCGTACGTCTGGCAGCTCGTCGGCGGCAAGCCGATCGTCAACCGTCGCCGCGGCCGAGGCGACGTGCCCGCCTCGACGCCGCAATCCGAGGCGATGAGCGCCGATCTTCGCCGGCGCGGCTTCCGATTCGTCGGCCCGACGATCTGCTACGCCTTCATGCAGGCGTCCGGCATGGTCAACGACCACCTCGCGAGCTGCGCGTGGCGTTAGCGGCGATCGTTCTCGCAGCGGCGACGAGCGCTCCGAGCCCCGCGCCCGTCGTGCCCGATGGAACGTATCGCTACGAGACGCGAATCGGCGGACGCACCGCCGGCAGGAGCACGATCGTCGTGCGCCACGAAGGCAACGTCGTTACCGTGCGCGAGAGCGCCACGCTCGCGGGCGCGTCGCTCGTCTCAGAGCGCACGATCGACGCGTCGAGTTTCGCCACAATCTCCTACGCGGTGGACTACCTCGGGACGCACGCGGTCGTCTCGATTCTCGGCAACGATGCGACGGTGATCCAGGGCGAAACGACGCTGAAGATATCGGCGCCGCCGGGCGCCCCCTTCGTCGTCAGCGACAACATGGTGGCGGGTTTCGCGCAGATCCCGGCAACGCTGCACGCGAGCGGCGAGAAGCAACTGACGCTGGCCTGTCTCTGCGGCGGAGGCTTCATCCCCGTTCCCGTCAAGGCGACCGCGGCGCGCCCCGGCGTCGTGACGATCTCCGTGCAGGATCTCGCTGCGACGCTGACGTTCGATCCCCGCAGCTACGCGCTGCGTCGCTTCGAGCTTCCCGCGCAGCAGCTCACGATCGCGCTCGTCTCCTACGACCGGCAGGTCGTGCCGCTTCCGCAGCCCGTCGTCCCAACGCCGATGCCGCTGCCTTCCGCGAACTACCAGTCGCGCGACGTCGCGATCGCGGCGGACGACGGCGTGACGCTCGCCGGCACGCTCACCGTGCCGGCCGCGGCGACGCAGCCGGTTCCCGGCTTCGTCTTCGTGCACGGAAGCGGCTGCATAGATCGCGACGAGACGATCGGACCGAACAAGGTCTTCGCGCAGCTTGCCAACCGTCTCAGCAACGACGGTTACGCCGTGCTGCGATACGACAAGCGCTCCTGCGGAAAGAGCGGCGGTACGTTCGCGGCGCGCGATCGCTTGATCGCCGACGCGCGCGACGCGATCGCCTTCCTGCGCGCGCAGCCCGGCGTCGATGCGAAGCGCATCTTCGTGCTGGGACACAGCGAGGGCGGCGAACTCGCGCCAAGCATCGCGATCGACGACGGCAAGCTTCGCGGAATCGTCCTGCTCGCGCCCCCGGCGCTGCCGCTCGACAAGATTCTGCTGCAGCAGATCGTCGCGCAAGCGCCGCCCGCCGATCGGGCGGCGGTCGAGCAGAAAGAGAGCGCGGATATCGCCGCGATCGCCGCGGGAAAGAAGCCCGGCGCGAGCAATGCGTGGCTGCGCAGTTCCTTCGGGATCGACCCGGCCGACCTGATCGCTCGGGTTCCGTGTCCGATCCTCATCGTGCAAGGCGGCAAAGACATTCAGGTCTTGCCGACCGACCTGCCGCGCCTCGTGGATGCGGCGAAGGCGGCGCATCGCACCGTGACCGTCGTCACGCTCGACGACGACGACCACATCTTCATCAAATTGCCGCCGAACGAACCGTCGACCGGCGGCGAGTATTTTACGCCCGCGACGCTCGATCCGGCGCTCTACGCGGCGATCGAAGACTGGTTAAATGTAGAAGCGAAGCTTCGGCCATAGCGTCGCGAGCGGCTCGCGGATTCCGGTGCATACCGTGATTGGAATCCGGCGCTCGTACGAGATCGCCCACGGCGAATCGAACGTCGCCGCCCGGCGCGCGGTGCGAAAGAGGCGATCCGAGGCTCCGCAGTCGCCGTTGACGTCGATGACGACGTTACCCGAAAACCCGTGCGTTCCCCAGAGCCAGTAGTTGTTGTGACCGGATAGCGCCGGCGGCAGGCCGTACGGAGCGCCGAAGAAATCGATGGCCGCCGCCTCGCCGTAGTTGCTTCCGACGATCGCCGCCTGCGCGCGCTGCGCCGGCGGGAGCGATTCGTAGACCTGCGCGACCGTTGCCGCCAACTCGGGCCAGCCGTGCATGTCGGCGTAATCCTCCGGCAGCGTCGAGGTGCGCATTCGTTCGGTCTGCATCGTCTTGCGGCTGAGGTGCAGCGTCGCGCCGACGAACTGCGAGTAACGCACCATCGCTTCCTCGGAGAGCACCGGCAGGGTAAACGGCGCGAAGAAGCATCCGGCGGCGAGCGCCGCGAAAACGATCGCGCCCTGCAGCGCGATCCGGCGCTTCGTCCAGCCGTCGATCGAGGCGCCCCCGGCCGCGATGAGGATCGGGTAGAAATCGCTCGCGTAATAGTGCTTCGCGTGCGCCGCGATCATCGCGAGCGTCAGCACGACGAATGCGTAGGCGAGAAAACGCGCCGAGCGATTGAAGAAGAGCGTGACGAGGCCGATCAGCCAGATCGGCGAGAGAAAGAGATTCGTGAGCAGCAGTTGCTGGAAGAGATAGAGCGGCGGAGAGGCGACGAGATTCTTTCCGTTCTGACCGTTGCGTAGCAGCTCCCACATCGGAAAACCGTGGATCGCCTGCCAGACGAAGTTTGGGAGCGCGATTGCGGCCGCTAGGAGCGTGCCCGCGAGGAACCATCGCGACGCCAGAACGCGCCGCTCCGGAACGAGCAGCAGCCCCGCGACGATCGCAACCGCAAAGAAGAGCACGCTGTATTTGCTCTCGCCGCTGATGCCGATCGCGGCGCCGGCGGCGAGCCAGAGGCGCGGATCGCCGCCCTTGACGATGCGCAGCACGTAGAGCGCCGCGAGCGGCCAGAGCCAGAGCCCGACCATATCGGGCCCGACCTTCATGCCGAAGCTCATGAGAACGCCCGCGAAGAAGTAGGCGATCGCGGCGAGGATCTGCGCGAACGCGCCGCCGCCCAGTTCGACTGCGAGCAGGCACGTGACGTAGGCGCCGGCGGCCGCGAAGACCGCGGGAACCGCCCGCAAGAGAAAGAGCGAGTGCCCGAAGCGTTGGGATCCCGCCGCGAGAAGCGGCGCGATCGGCGGCTGATCCACGTAGCCCCATGCCGGGTGAAAGCCGCAGATGATGAAGTAGAGTTCGTCGCGGAAGAAGCCGTAGTGCGGATTGCCGATCAGATGAGCGGCGAGCGTTACGAGCGCGGCAGCGAGCGGGATGCGCCGGATCACGGCTCTACCTGGAAGAGCTCGTGATAGGCGTCGAGATTCGCGTAATCGTGCGTGCCGGCGAGGCTCTCGACGTCGTGCGGGTTGACGAGCACGAAGACGGGACGCTGCTTGGCCCAGCGGCGGTAGAGATCCACGCGCAGTTTGTCGTCGGAGACGACGATGCGCGCGGGGAGCGATCCATCCACGTAGGCGCCGTAGGCGAGCGAGGTCGCGTCGAGCCAACCCGTGACGATCACGCTTCCTCTCGGCGCCTCGGAGCGGACCGCATTGATGACCCACCGGCCATCCTCACCGGCGGCGTGCTGGAAGAAGCCGCGTTGCGCGTGGAACGCAAGCGCCGCTCCGGTCGCGAGGAAGAGCGCGAGCGCGCCGTGCAGCATCGCGTACTCGGCGCCCTTCGATTGCGGCGTCAGCGCGCCGAGCAGCGGCACGGCGATCCACGAGGCGAGCAGCCGGTAGCGCCCGACGTCGCTCTCGTTAGGATAGACGACGGAGAAGAGCAGTCCCGCCGTGCAGGCGATCGCGAGCACGAGCGTCGCGCGCCAATCGCGCCGCCAGGCAGCGACGAGCCCGCCGAAGACCAAGAGCGTCGCAAACGTGCCGTACTGCGCGTGCACGCCGTCGACGAACGTCCAGATCGCCGCGCTGACGTGCACGGGGTTGAGCGATGCGAGCAGGTACGATGGCGTGTGAAACTCGCTGCCGGTCAGTTCGGTCATCAGCCCGTGCCACGTGCGCGGATCGTTGTAATTCCAGAAGATGCCGCCGCCCGCTCCGGGGAGCGCGGAGGCGGGATCGAGGTGCGCCGCGACGACGGCCGCCGACCGCAACGGAAGATAGAGGTAGAGCGCAAGGCAGGCCGCGGCGAGCGAGATCGAGCCGGCAAAGAGCCGCAGCGACGGGCGCCGCCGCGCGACGAACGCCGCGACGATCAGCGCGGGCAGCACCCAGAGCGCGTTGGGATGCGCTGCCATCCCGAGACCGCAGAGCGCGAAGGCGGCGGCGAACCACCGATCGCCGCCGCCGCGCATCCAACGGATCGCGGAGTAGACGGCGAGCGCGCAGCATGCGACCGCGAGATCTTGCGCTTCGGCCCGGATCGCGTGCGCGAAGACGTTCTGCGTGAACGCGAACCAGAGCGTCGAGAGGAGCGCGACGAGCGGGCTCGCTCCGAACTCCAGCGCGACGCCGTAGGCTGCGACGGCGGCGACCGCGATGGCGACGCCGCTCATCGCGTTCATGCGCCACGCGATCGTGCCGAAGACGAAGGCGTGCGACCAGGCCCACCCGAGCAGCACGTAGAGCGGAAAGCCCGTCGGATGCGCGATGCCGAGGATGTAGGGCACGCCCTGCAGCTCGGCGGTGTCCCACGAGGCAGGCTCGAACGACGCGCCGGCGACGTAGGCGATCGCGGGAAGCGCGAACGCCGCGATCGCGCCGGCGATCGCCCCTCGGCTCACGCCAGCGTCGGCAGCGGGAGCGACGGCCGGGTCGAGAGATCGGGTAAGAGTTCGACGTGTCCCGCGAGCGCGCGATCCATCAGTTCGAGCGCGAGGTCGAGCTGCGGATCTTTGCCGTCGCGATACTCGTGCGGCGCGATATCGACGTCGAAATCGGGCTTCGTCCCGTAGTTCTCGACCGACCAGCCTGCGTCGACGAACCAGAACGAGAACTCCGGCTGCGTCGTGAGCGTTCCGTCGACGAGATGGTGGTAGGGATCGATGCCGATGACGCCGCCCCACGTGCGCTTCCCAACGAGCGGGCCGAGCTTGTAGAGCTTGAAGCAGTGGCTGAAGATGTCGCCGTCGGAGCCCGCAAACTGGTTCGTGAGTGCGACCATCGGGCCGCCGACCGACTCCGGCGGATAGGGTTGCGGAGCCCCGTAGCGCGGCAGATCGTAGCCGACGCGCGTGCGCGCGAGCTTCTCGAGGAGCAGCGCCGATACGTGGCCGCCGCGATTGTACCGAACGTCGACGATCAGGCCCGCCCGGTCGAACTCGCTGAGATAGCCGCGATGGAACTCCGCGAATCCCCACGGCCCCATATCCGGAACGTGGAGATACCCGACGCGATCGTTCGTTCGCTCGTGAACGATGCGCCGGTTCTCTTCGACCCACGCACGGTACCGCAGGGCCGCTTCGCTCGCGAGCGCCTTCGCCAGTACGGTGCGCTCCTCGCCTTTGCGCCCGCGCACCGTCACCGCGACGTTGCGTCCGCTGGAGTTGACGAGCAGGCGGTCCGGCGCGACGTCGCGCGATAGCCGCTTTCCGCCGATTGCGACGATGCAGTCGCCTTCGCGCACGTCGAGCCCGGGCTCGGCGAGCGGCGAGTCGATCTCGCGATTCCAGGAGTCGCCGCGATAGATGCGGTCGATCGCGTAGGCGCCGCGATCCTCGTTCCACCGCACGTCGGCGCCGAGGAAGCCGCGCTGGTACTGCGGGGGCTCGCGATAGTCGCCGCCCCATTCGTAGGCGTGCGAGGTGCCCAGTTCGCCCTGCATCTCCCAGATCAAATCGGAGAGTTCGCCGCGCGTGCGAACGCGCGGAAGGAGCGCCGCGTAGCGCTCGTAGACGCGAGCCCAGTCGATCTCGCTCATGTCCTCGACCCAGAAATGCTCGGCCTGCAGGCGCCACGCTTCGCGATACATCTGCGCCCACTCGTCGCGCGGGACGATCTCGACCTGCGCGCGGTCTATCTCGATCCATCCGCTGCGCCGGCCCGTATCGCTCGACGGCTTCTGTTCGTCGCCCTCTTCGGGCAGATCCGCGAGGGCGTCGATCGCGCGCAGCCGATCGTGCGAGCGGTAGAGCAGCGTGCGCCCGTCGTTCCCCAACCGAATCTCGTCGCACTCCGTCGCGATCGTCGCCAGCCGCTGCTGCTCGAAGTCGTAGGCGAGCAGCGAACCGCGATCTCCGTCGTCGAGATCCTCGCGCCGCACCGGCTTGATGCCCTTGACCGGAAAGCGCGTGAAGAGCGCGCGGTCGGTCGTCGCAACGATCTGCCCGTAATCGCCCTCGTCGACCGGAAATCCGAGAACGCGTCCGGTGATTCCCTCGAAATCGACGTCGATGTCGGCGGGCTTCTCGGGCTTCTTGCTCGCGCGATCGCGGTCGTGGTCGTGGTCGCGGTGAATCGGTCGCGGCTTCGGCACGAACGGAGAGGGCACGTCGGCGCGCAGCGTGACGACGAACGGCCGGCTCGCCTGCGGGAAACTGAGATCGAACTGGAGCGCGTCGTAGACCGGATTGAAGTCGCGCGTCGAGATGAAGTAGAGATATTTTCCGTCGGGATCCCAGGCGGGCGACCGGTCGGTGCGCAGGGGCGACGTGACGTCGTGGATCTTCCCCGAGCGAACCTTGACGACGCGAACGATCGAGGTGCCGTGCTTCGGCCACCAGACGTAGGCGATGAAGCGGCCGTCCGGCGAGAAGGCCAGATCGCCGATGCGTTGCGTGGGACAGGTGTCGAGCACGCGGATGCTGCCGTCGTCGAGGTCGAGGACGCAGAGCTCGTGGCGGTGATTTGCGAACGCGATGACGTCGGCCGACGGCGAGCACGCGAGATCGGTGAGCCGCCCGATGTCGCCGCTCGTAACGAGCCGCTCGTCGCCCGAGGCATCTGCCCTTCGCACGCCGACCTGTTCGAAGCCGTTGACGTCGGTGACGAAGGCGAGGCGCTCGCCGTCGTGCAGCCATGCCGTCAGGCGCGTGCGCGCGCGCTCGCCGCTCGAGTAGCGCGTCGCCGCTCCCTCGAAGAGCGGCATCGTGAACTCCTGTCCGCGCGCGTCGAGCGAGAGCTGCGTCCCGTCGGGGCTGGGAGCGAAATCTTCCAGCGACTCCGAGGCTTTCTCGAAGCGCCGCGCGGTCTGCGGCATCGGCGACGGCGTCGCGATCTCGACGCGCCGCGTCGTGTCGCTCGCGACGTCGTACAGGCGAATCTCCGCGCCGGCTGAGTAGACGATGCGGGCGCCGTCGGTCGACGGGAAGCGCGCGTAATACTCGCGCTCGTGCGTGTGCCGGCGAACGTCGCCGCCGTCGAGCGTGCAGGAGTAGAGGTTGCCGATGCCTTCGTGGTCGGCGAGGAAGTAGATGCGATCGCCGATCCACATCGGCCAGCACGTATTTCCGTCGGGAAGCGGCAGCTTCGAGAATACTCCCGAGCCGTCGGCATCGACCCAGATCTCGCCGGCCGTGCCGCCGCGGTACCGCTTCCAACGAGCAGGGTCGCCGGCGTTACGTCCGAGCACGATGCGCCCGCCGGGACCGAACGTCAGCGATCGCGCCTGCCCGAGACCGAGCTCGCGCGGCGTGCCGCCGTCGCTCGAGATCGCAAACGGTCGCGTCTCGCCCTCGTACCACGTCGTGGGGTTGCCGACGAAATAGATCTCGCGGCCGTCGGGACTCCAGCAGCTAGCCCACGCGATCGTCGCACCGAGAAAGGTCAGCCGTTGCGGCTCGCCGCCATGCGCGGGCATCGAGTAGAGCTCGGGGTTGCCGTCGTCGGTCGAAATAAACGCGACCGATGCGCCGTCGGGCGAGAGCCGCGGAAACGAGCACGTTCCGAAGCTCACGGTCAAGCGGACGGCGTCGCCGCCCTCAACCGGTGCGCTCCAGAGATCGTCTTCACAGACGTAGATAATGCGGTCGCCTGCTATCGTCGGATAGCGATAGTATCCCCGATCCATGCTGCATGCTTGGCGACCGGCTTTACGGCTCCCCTCACCGCCGGGGCAACGCGCCTCCGGTCGTGTGTAACAGGCGACCAAGCGCGACGACGAGATCGGCCGCATTTTCGATCTGCGTGAAGAGCGGAACGAGCGTCGGCGTCGCCGATCGCCGCTCGAACGGCTGGATCGGCCCGCGCCATGCGAACTGCGTCGCCGGCTCCCCGGCCAGGCTGCGGAAGAGCAGCTCCGCGCCGAGCGCGTTCGCCCAGCCGAACTCCTGACGGGTGAACCGCCAGTAGCCGTCGGGATAGAAACTCTCGTGGATCAGCCCGCTTTCGTCGTCGGTCTCCGCGAGCGTCGTGATGGCGGTCGCGACCTCGATCGACGACGTTGCCGTGAGCGCGCGGCCGATGATGCCGAGCGGCCAGACGAAGCCGTGCGGCGTGTGCGGGCTTCCGAGCCCCTGCGCGTACCGTCCGGCAAAGTAATACGGATCGTCCATGCTCAGCGCAAACTTTCGCGTCGCCAGGTAGATCGCGTCGTAGGCGGAGCACCAATCTATGTACGGCAGCGTCGTTAGATTCGGAATGTTCGCGTCGTCCATCAGGTTGTAGTGCCCGAGCCCGTCCGTCTCGTACGCGTACATCCACGCGCGGCGGTCCGGATCGTAGTAACGCCCGTAGGTCTCGACGCCTTCCTGCACCTGCGCGCCGAGCCTCTGCGCGCGATCCGCAAGCGCGTCGTCGCCGTATCCGTCGATCGCGAGCTCGACGATGTCTCGCAGCGCGACGACCGCGGCCGCGTTCTGCGGGATGTTGAAGCGATACTTCACCGCGTCGTCGGACGGCCGGAAGGCGCCCCAGATCATGCCGGTGGACGGATTGTACTCGTCCCGCGTAAACGTCCGGTAGGCGTAGCCGTACCGGCTGCAGGAGCGGTGGCGTTGCTCGCAAGCGTAGGTCGCGACGATCGTGCCGAGCGCCTTGTGCAGATCGGGCGAGAAGAACGTCGCATCGTGCGTCGAGCGCCAGTAGACCGAGGCGAGGATCACCGTCCACGCGAGCGAGTCGACCTCCCACTTGCGTTCCCATACGTGGTAATCGGATTGCAGCGCGTTCGCGTACGGATCGGTCAACACGTTGCGGGCGTTGCGCTCGATGACGCCGACGAACCGGGCCCGCAGGACCGGATAGAAGACCTGGTAGCGGATGTACGGGATCGTCTGGGCCGACGAATCGCGCAGCCACATCGCCGGTATGTCCCCGGTCTGGACGTACGTCGTCGCGTCGTCCTCGAGGAAGAAGTCGTGAAAAAGCGTGTGAAAGAGCGCCGCGGTCTGGATGTTGCGCACCCGCTCGCCGGTGAGCGGCACGACCAGCGTCTCGGCCGCGGCGGTCGCGCCGCATCGGAACGCCAGGATCGTTGCGAGCGCCAAACTCGCCGCGCTTCGCGCAAACCGCACTATGGGGATGTTGCCTTAGACGCAGCGAAGCTGGGCTCTTGCACCGACCGCAAGGAGCGTAGTTGACCGAATTTTCAAACGCCGAACTCCTGCGCCAGTTCGAGCTCGGCAATCCGCGCGCGCTGGCGAGGGCGATCTCGCGCGCCGAGGCCGGCCGAGGCGGCGAGCTCGTGCGCGCGCTCTATCCGAAAGCCGGGCGCGCGACGACCGTCGGCCTGACCGGTCCGCCGGGCGTCGGGAAATCGACGCTCGCATCGGGGCTCGTCCGCAGCGCACGGGCGCGCGGCAAGGACGTCGGCGTCGTCTCCGTCGATCCCAGCTCGCCGTTCTCGCGCGGCGCCCTGCTCGGCGACCGGATCCGGCTCGCCGAGCACTTCACCGACGAAGGCGTCTTCATTCGTTCGATGGCCAGCCGCGGCCATCTCGGCGGCCTCGCCGGCGCCACCGCCGATGCGGTGCTTTTGATGGATGCGTTCGGGTTCGATCTCGTGCTGATCGAGACGGTCGGCGTCGGACAGAGCGAGATCGCGGTCGCCGAGCTCGCGCAGACGACGATCGTCGCGCTGCAGCCGGGCAGCGGCGACTCCATTCAGGTGCTCAAGGCCGGCATCATGGAGAGCGCCGACATCTTCGTCGTGAACAAAGCGGATCACCCGATGGCCGATCAGCTGCGGCGCGAGATTCGATCGACGATGGAGATGATGGAGTGGAAAGGCTGGGTGCCGGAACTCGTCGTGACGCAAGCGCTCGCCGGCGACGGCATCGATGCGCTCGTCGAGGCGATCGAACGCCACGCCGCGTATCTCAACGAGACCGGTGAGATCGCGCAACGCCGTCGCGAGGCGTTCGCGCATCAAGTGCGCCAGCTCGCGCTCGGACGCGTCGAGCAGCGCCTCGACCGCGCGCTGAAAGCGAACGCGCACGACGACCTCGACCCGTATGCGGCGGCCGATCGCGTTCTCTCCGAGCTCGGTCTTTAGGGAAAATTCGGCGCCTTTGTCGAACGGGACGGGTTCTATGCCCCCTCGAGATGGTAAGGACCGGCTCACGATGATCGAGCGCCCCGGCAGGGCTTGGGCCCGCACGGGTCCGGGTTCGGGCGCCGTCGACCGGACGATCTCCGACGTTCCTCTGAAGAGCGTCTACGGGCCGGCCGATGCGGCGGGCAGCGAGTTGCCGTGGCCCGGCGACTATCCCTACACGCGCGGCATCCATCCGAACGGCTATCGCGACCGGCTCTGGACGATGCGCCAGTTCGCCGGCTTCGGCAACGCCGCGCAGACGAACGAGCGCTATCATTTCCTCCTCGAGCACGGCCAGCACGGCCTCTCGGTCGCCTTCGACATGCCGACGCTGATGGGATACGACTCGGACGCCCCGCAGTCGCGCGGCGAAGTCGGCAAGTGCGGCGTCGCGATCGACTCGCTCGCCGACATGGAGCTGCTCTTCGACGGCATCGACATGGGCGAGATCACGACCTCCATGACGATCAACGGACCGGCGTGCATCGCGCTCGCGCAATACGTCGCCGCGGCCGAGAAGAAGGGCATCCCGCGCGCGAAGCTCGGCGGCACGATTCAGGCCGACATCCTCAAAGAGTACATCGCGCAGAAGGAGTGGATCTTTCCGCCGCGGCCGCACATGCGGATCATCGTGGATATGATCGCGTTCTGCACGCGCGAGATGCCGAAGTGGAACACGATCTCGATCTCCGGCTATCACATTCGCGAGGCCGGCTCGACGGCCGCGCAAGAGCTGGCGTTCACGCTGGCCGACGGCTTTGCCTATGTCGAAGCCTGCATGGCGGCGGGGATGGACGTCGACGACTTTGCGCCGCGCCTCTCGTTCTTCTTCAACTCGCACATAGATTTCTTCGAAGAGATTGCCAAGTTCCGCGCGGCCCGGCGGATCTACGCTCGCCACATGCGCGAGAAGTACGGCGCCCGCAACCCGCGCTCGTGGCAGCTGCGCTTCCACACGCAGACGGCCGGCTGCAGCGCGACCGCGCAGCAGCCGGAGAACAACATCGTGCGCGTCGCCTTCGAGGCGATGGCCGCGGTGCTCGGCGGGACCCAGTCTCTCCATACGAACTCGATGGACGAAGTGCTCGCCCTTCCGACCGAAAAGTCGGTCGAGATCGCTCTGCGCACGCAGCAGGTGCTCGCCTACGAGACGAACGTGACCAACGTCGTCGATCCCCTCGGCGGCTCGTACTTCGTCGAAGCGCTCACCGACGAGATGGAGCGCCAGGCCGAGGCCTACTTCGATCAGATCGCCGAGTACGGCGGCGTGATCGAGGCGATCGAGGCGGGCTTCTTCCAGCGCGAGATCGCCGAGGCGAGCTATCGCTACCAACGTTCGATCGAGACGAAAGACCGCGTGATCGTCGGCGTCAACGCCTTCGCGCACGACGACGAGCGCGAAGACATCGAACTGTTGAAGATCACCGAGGAGATGGAACGCGCGCAGGCGCGCGCCGTGCAGAACGTGCGCGCCAATCGCGACGGGGCCTGCGCGACCCAGATGCTCGAGCGGCTCCAAGCCGCCTGCCGCGACCCGAAAGAGAACCTCATGCCGCATCTCATCGATTGCGTCAACGCGTACTGCACCGAGGGCGAGATCGTCGAGGCGATGGCGAAGGTCTTCGGCCGCTACACGGAACGGGCGGTCGTCTGATGCCTCACAAGCACGGCATCCGCTGTCGCACCGATATCGAGCTGCACCGCCTTCGCAGGACGCTATCGCAGGTGATGCGCAAACTCGAAGAGGCGCTGCACTTAAGCAGACGCCGGGATCAGATGGAACATGAGCGAGCGACCGCTGCGCATCATCATCGCTAAGGCCGGCCTCGACGGGCACGACCGAGGTGCGAAGGTAATCGCGCGCGCGTTGCGCGACGCCGGGATGGAGGTCATCTACACGGGGCTCTTCCAGACCCCCGAGCAGATCGTCCAGACTGCGATTCAGGAGGACGCCGACGGCATCGGCCTCTCGATCCTCTCCGGCGCGCACATGACGCTCTTCCCGCTCGTCGTCGAGCAGTTGCGCGAGCGCGACGCCGGCGACATCGTCTTTTTCGGCGGCGGAACGATTCCGGCCGAGGATGCCAAGCGCCTCAAAGAGCTCGGCGTGCGAGAGATATTCACGCCGGGCGCCCCGTTGCAGGAGATCATCGACTTCGTCGAGCGCGAATGCGGTAAGCGGCGAGCGCTGGTAGGCTAGATTGACTGTACGAACGCGCGTCGCGCCATCGCCGACCGGCGATCCGCACGTGGGAACCGCGTACGTCGCCTTGGTCAACTACTGCTTCGCCCGCCAACACGGCGGCGAGTTCGTCCTGCGCATCGAGGACACCGACCGGGCGCGCAGCACCGCGGAGAGCGAGCGCACGATCTTGCAGACGCTGCGCTGGTGCGGTCTCGACTGGGACGAAGGTCCCGACGTCGGCGGCCCGCACGGACCCTATCGCCAGAGCGAGCGTTCCGCGGTCTATCGGGAGTACGCCGAGAAGCTGCTCGCGAGCGGCCACGCCTTCAAATGTTTCTGCACGCCGCAGCGCCTCGAGGAGATGCGCGTGGCCCAACGCGCGGCCGGTCAGCCGTCGCGCTACGACGGACTCTGCCGCACCTACGCACCGGAGGAGGTCGCGCGGCGGGAAGCCGCGGGCGAGCCGCACGTCGTTCGTCTCGTCGTTCCCGACGACGGCGTCTGCGTCGTCGAGGATCTGCGCCGCGGACCGGTCGAGTTCGACTATAAAAGCGTCGACATGCAGGTGCTCGTGAAGTCGGACGGTCTGCCGACCTACCATCTCGCAAACGTCGTGGACGATCACCTCATGGGGATCACGCACGTCTTCCGCGGAGAAGAGTGGGTCAGCAGCGCGCCCAAGCATCTCTTGCTCTACTCCTATTTCGGCTGGACGCCGCCGAAGCTGATGCACCTGCCGCTGTTGCGCAATCCCGACAAGAGCAAGCTCAGCAAACGCAAGAATCCGACGGGAATTCTCTTCTATAAGGCGATGGGCTATCTGCCCGAGGCGCTCGTCAACTTCTTGGCGTTGCTGCTCAACGCGACGCGCGAGGGCGAAGACGAGCTGATGGATCTGCCGGAGATCGTGCGGCGCTTTCAGGTCGAGCACGTGCCGATCGGCGGACCGGTCTTCGACGTCGCGAAGCTCGACTGGCTCAACGCGCGTTACATTCGCGAGCGGCTCGACGAAGGGTCGTTCGTGGAGCGCGTGCGCGAGTGGGCGATCTCGCCCGAGCGCCTGACGCGATTGGCGCATCTCGCGGCGCCGCGCATCGAGCGCCTCAGCGACCTCGGACCGCTGCTCGCGTTTCTCTTCTCCGGACGGTTGCCGTTACGCGCCGAGGAACTGCGGACCAACAAGCTCGACGACGCCGAGACGCGCAAGGCGTTCGAGCTCGCGCTCGCGGAGTTCGACGCGCTGCCGGCCTGGAACGTCTTCGCGATCGAGACGGTCGTGAAGAGCGTCGCGGAGACGCTCGGCAAGAAGCCGCGCGACGTGGCGCGTCCGTTCTACGTCGCCGTCACGGGCAGCCCGACATCAATTCCCCTCTACGATTCCATGGAGTTGCTCGGGCGCGACATCGTGCGCGAGCGGCTGCGCGGCGCGCTCGCGCTGCTCTCGCGCGAGAAGGTGACCGCGTGATCCGCGCGATCGTCCTCGCCGCCGGCAAGGGAACCCGGATGAAGAGCGAGCGGACGAAGGTGCTCCACGAGATCTGCGGACGGCCGATGCTGTGGTACGTGCTGCGCGCGCTGCGAGGTGCGGGGATAACCGAGATTCTCGTCGTGACCAACGACGAGTTGGAGGCGCGCATCGGCGAGTTCGGCGTCGCCGGCGTCGTCCAAGGCGAGCAGCTCGGCACGGGCCACGCGGTGCAGATCGCGCTCGAGCGGCTGGAACCGAGCGCGGGCGGCCGCATCGTGATTGCCTCCGGCGACATGCCGCTCGTGCCCGAGGAGCTGTTTCTCGCGATGACGGAGTCGCTCGACGGCGCCGCGATGGCGCTCGTCACCGCGAAGATGCCGCTTCCTTCAAATTTCGGACGCGTCGTGCGGCGCGACGGGAACGTCGAGCGGATCGTCGAGGTGCGCGACGCTACCCCGGAAGAGCTGGCGATCGAGGAGATGAATGCTGGAATCTACGCGTTCGACGACGCGGCGCTGCGCGACGCCGTGGCGCGGCTGCGCCCGGACAACGCGCAATCGGAGTACTACCTGACCGACGCCGTTTCGTACCTGGCCGGCGCGGGGAAGCGAATTCGGCCGATCCCCGCCGGCGATCATCTGCACGTGCTCGGCATCAACGACCGCGTCGAACTTGCCGCCGCGCGCGCGGAGATGAACCTGCGGCTCTGCGCGCGTCACATGCGCGACGGCGTGACGATCGTGAATCCCGACGCCACCTATCTCGAGCCCGAACTGGAGATCGGTCGCGACACGGTCGTCTATCCGAACACGACGATCGCGCGCCTCTCCGAGATCGGCGCCGGCTGTACGATCGGCCCGAACAGCCGGCTTTCGAACGCGCGGCTGGGCGCGCGGGTCACCGTACGCGAGAGCGTCGTCACCGACGCATCCGTCGGCGACGACGTTACGATCGGGCCGTTCGCGCATCTTCGCGGCGAAACGAAGGTCTCGGAGCGCGTGCACGTCGGCAACTTCGTCGAGATCAAGAAGTCGCTGCTGGCTCGCGGCGTCAAGGTGAGCCATCTCTCCTATCTCGGCGACGCGACGATCGGGGAAGATACGAACGTCGGCGCGGGAACGATCACCTGCAACTACGACGGCGAGCAGAAGCACGAGACGTTCGTCGGCAGCGACGTCTCGATCGGCTCGAACACGTCCCTCGTGGCGCCGGTCATCGTCGGCGACGGCGCGCTCACCGGCGCCGGCTCGGTCGTCACGAAAGACGTTCCGCCGGGCGAACGGGTCGCCGGAAATCCCGCGCGCCCGCTTCCGAAGAAATGAGAACGCTGCTCGGCCTGCTTCTCGGACTGCTCGTGCTGGCGACAGGAGCGGCGATCGCGAGCGAACGGCCCGACGCGCTCGGCCGCCGCGTCGACTCGATTCCGCAGAGCGTCTTGCTCTCGCAGCCGGCGACGGCGCTCGTGGATGGCGCGCGCCAAGCCGGCGCGCTGCGCCGCGCGCATTGGACCGTCACGGGCTGGATTCTCATTCAGATCTTCGAGGCGATCGCGCTCTTCTATCTGTGGAGCTCGGGCGGCGCGGCGGGACTGCGCGATTGGTTGCGCAAGCGCGTCGCGCAGGAGTGGAACGTCCGCTTCCTCTTCGGCGCGGCGCTCGCGCTCGTCGCGCGGCTCGCGGCCCTCATTCCGTCGTTCTATCTCTATCGCGTCGATCGGACGCTCGATCTCACCTTCGAGCTGACGCGCTGGTGGCTGCTCTACTGGGCGTTTCACACGATCCTGGGGATGGTTATCGCCGGCGTGATCGCAGCCGTCGTGCTCGGGCTCGTCGCTCGCACGCACCAGTGGTACGTCTACACGATTATCGCGATTCTAGCGGCCAGCGTCGGCTGGGCCTACGCGCGCCCGTACGTGACGCTCCCCGATGCTCACGCGCTCTTCGTCCACCCGCCGCACTCGCAGGTGACGGTGATGGTCGAAGGCCTTCCCGGAAGCACGCCGCCCGAGATCGACTACCTTGCCGCCTTCGAACTCGGCCACGTCGTTCACGGCGACGCGCTCTCGATCGCACTGATCGAGGGAGGCGTGATCATCGTCTTCGCCTCGATTGCGGTTTTCATCGCGGATCGCATCCGCTTCCGGCGCGACGACGATCCGCTCTCGCGCCTCGCGATCGTCGGCGCGCTGCTCGCGCTCGTCTACATCGTCGCCGTGCCCGTGCGCAACGCCGCGGTGCGAGCCTACGATTTCGACGCCGACAAGTATGCGGTCGCGCTGACGCGCGACCCGGGCGCCGCGGTCCGGGCGCTCGTGCGTTCGGCCGACGAGCGGATGATCGAGGTCTGTCCGGAGTGGACCGCGCGCCTCTTCCTCTACACGGCGCCGGGAACCGGCGCTCGCGTCGCCGCGATCAACCGGGTTCCGAGCGCCTGTCCGTAGGCGCCTGCGGCGCCCACGTGTTGACGAACTGCATCGCGGCTTCGAGTCCGTCGTCGAGCCAGCGCTCGACGCCGTCGGCAGCGGCGGAGATAATCGCCGGCAGTTCCCGGCGCTCGTCGTCGCGGAAGCGCCCGAGGACGTGATCGACGCCGTCGGACTCGGGGCGGCCGAGGCCGACGCGAATCCGCGGGAACTCCTCGCCGATCGTTGCGATCACCGAGCGCAGGCCGTTGTGGCCCCCGTGTCCGCCGCCCGGCCGCATTCGGATCTTACCGAAGGGCAGGTCCATGTCGTCGCTGATCACGAGCACATCGTGCGGCGGCGTGCGATACCACGACGAGATCAGCCGCACCGGCGTGCCGGAGAGATTCATGAACTGCAGCGGTTTGACGAAGACGACCCCGCGCGCCGAATCGAAGGCTTGAAACGCGCCGTCGTGTTTCTTCCACTTTGCGATGGCGTACCGGCGCGCCACTTCGTCGGCGACCATATAGCCGACGTTGTGACGCGTCTGCGCGTATTCCGGGCCGGGATTTCCCAGTCCGACGACGAGCCGCGGAGGTGGTCGAGCGGCTATTGCGCCTCCGGAGCGGGAGTCTCGGCCGCGCCGATGACTTCAGGCTCCGCCGGCGCTTCGGGCGTCGCCGCCGCCTCTTCGAGTTCGCGCGCCGTGCGCGATGCCTCGATTGCAACGACGACCGTCTCGGGCGGCGTGAGCAGTTTGAAACCGGCCGGCAGCTTAATTTCGCCGGCGGTCACGTGCTCGTGGATGCCGAGCTCGGTTACGTCGATCTCGATGTTCTCGGGAATTTGATTCGCAGGTCCGGCGACCTCGAGCTCGTGCGTGATCACGTCCATCACCGCGCCCGCGTTGCGGACGCCCTCGGCAACGCCGACCGTGACGATCGCAAGCCGCGCGTCGATCTCCTCGTCGGCCGAGACGCGCTGCAGGTCGGCGTGGACGATGCGTCGCGACACGGGATGGCGCTGGATCTCGCGGACGAACGCGGTCTGGTGCTTTCGCGAGCCCTCGGTGAGCGTGATGATCGCGTTGCGCCCGGCGTGATGGAGCAGCTCGCCGAACGCGTGCGCGTCGAGGGCGAGATGTTCGGGGACGACGCCGTGTCCGTAGAGCACCGCCGGGATCTTCCCGGCCGCGCGCAGCGCCTGCGAGCCGGTCGTGCCGACCTTTTCGCGCCGCTCGACGGCGAGGTTCAATTCTTTCTTAGCCACGGCTTCCTTTATAAGCGAGGGCGCTAGACGGCCGCTACGACTTCCGCCGCCCCGACGATCGGCTCGGGCGCCTCGTCGCCCGCGAAGAGCTCGGAGATCGAGCGGTTGGTCGTGATGCGGCTGATCGCGTCGGCGAAGATCTGCGCGATCGAGAGCTGGACGAACTTCGGATGCTGCGCGACATCCTCGAACGGGACGGTGTTGGTGACGAGGATCTTCTCGATCTCCGACTGCTCGAGCACGTCGATCGCCTCTCCGGCGAAGAGACCGTGCGAGGCGACGGTGAAGACGCGCGTCGCGCCGCGGGCCTTGATCGCCTCGGCGGCTTTGGCGAGCGTGCCGCCCGTCGAGATCATGTCGTCCACGACGACCGCGACGCGTCCGGCGACGTCGCCGACGATGTCGGTCACCTCGGCAACGTCGGGCACCGGCCGCCGCTTAAAGACGATTGCGAGCGAGCTGTTCAGCCGCTTGGCGAAAAGTTCGGCGCGATGCACGCCGCCGGCGTCGGGCGAGACGACGACGATCTTGTCGTCGCAGAGGCCCTCTTTCTTGAGGTAGTTGCAGAGCACGGGCATCGCCATCAAGTTGTCGACCGGAATGTCGAAGAAGCCTTGGATCTGAGCGGCGTGCAAATCCATCGTGACGATGCGCTTCGCGCCGGTGATCTTGAGCAGGTTCGCGATCACCTTGGCCGAGATCGGTTCGCGGCCTTTCGTCTTCTTGTCTTGTTTTGCGTATCCGTAATACGGAATCACGGCGGTGATGCGCGCTGCCGACGCCCGGCGCAGCGCGTCGATCATCAGCAGCAACTCCATCACGGCGTCGTTGACGCCTTTGCCGTTGGGAGCTTTGCAGATGGACTGGACGACGAAGACTTCCGAGCCGCGGACGTTCTCGCCGATCTCGACTCGCGTCTCTTCGTTTTTGAACTCGGAAACCAGCGCCTTGCCGACGTGAAGCCGCAGGCGCTTGGCGATCTCCTCTGCCAGCTGCGGATTGGAGTTTCCGCAGAAGATCAGGGGGTTCTGAGTCATGGCCGCTCGCTTCGCTGGCTGGAACGTTCGGCCCTCGGAGGTTGTTCTATGGGAAGGCAGTGGCTCAAGAGTTCACCCTCGTTTCGCCCTTTGCGCTGGCCGGCGATCAGCCGGCCGCGACGGACGCGCTCGCCCGCGGGGTCGCGCGCGGCGACCGCGAGCAGACGCTGCTCGGCGTCACGGGGAGCGGCAAGACGATGGCGATGGCGCGGACGATCGAGCTCGTGCAGAAGCCGACGCTCGTGCTCTGCCACAACAAGACGCTCGCGGCCCAGCTCTGCGCCGAGTTCCGCGAGTTCTTCCCGCGCAACGCCGTCGAGTACTTCGTCTCGTACTTCGACTACTATCAGCCCGAAGCGTACGTGCCATCCACCGACACCTACATCGAGAAGGACAGCTCGATCAACGACGAGATCGAGCGCCTGCGGCACTCGGCGACGCAGTCGCTGCTGACGCGCCGCGACACGCTCATCGTCGCCTCGGTCTCCTGCATCTTCGGATTGGGCTCGCCTTCGGACTACATGGAGATGTCGGCTCGCGTGCGGGTCGGGGATGCGATCGACCGCGACGTCCTGCTGCGCAAACTCGTCGACATGCAGTACCGGCGCAACGACCTCAACCTCGTCCGCGGCACGTTCCGCGTGCGCGGCGACACGCTCGAGTTCGTCGGCGTGGACGAAGAGCTCGTCCACCGGATCGGCTTCTTCGGCGACGAGGTCGAGGCGATCAACGTCGTCAACATGCTCACCGGCGAGTACGTCGAGAGCAAGGACGAACTGCTTATCTTTCCGGCAAAGCATTTCATCACGCCGGAAGAGAAGCTGCGGCGCGCGATCGTCTCGATCGAGGCCGAACTCGAGGAGCGCCTCGCCTACTTCCGCCGCCACGGCAAGCTGCTCGAAGCGCAGCGTCTCGAGATGCGCACCCGCTACGACCTCGACATGCTGCGCGAGGTCGGCTACTGCAACGGGATCGAGAACTACTCGCGCCATCTCACCGGCCGCGAGGCGGGCTCGACGCCGTGGTGTCTCATCGATTTCTTTCCGAAGGATTGGATGCTCTTCGTCGACGAGTCGCACGTCACGCTTCCGCAGGTCCGCGGCATGTACGCGGGCGACCGGTCGCGCAAGCAGATCCTCGTCGAACACGGCTTCCGGCTGCCGAGCGCGCTCGACAACCGGCCGCTGACGTATGCCGAGTTCGACGAGCACATCTCGCAGGCGATCTACGTCTCGGCGACGCCTCGCAACTACGAGCGCGAGCGCAGCTCGCAGGTCGTCGAGATGATCATTCGCCCGACGGGGCTCGTCGATCCGGAAGTCGAGGTGCGGCCGACGCGCAATCAGGTGGACGACCTGATGGAGGAGATTCGGCAACGCGCCGAGCGCCGCGAGCGCGTTCTCGTGACGACCCTCACGAAGAAGATGGCCGAAGACCTCACCGATTACTTGATCGAGAACGGTTTGCGCGTGCGGTACCTGCACAGCGAGGTGGATACGCTCGAGCGCGTCGCGATTCTCCGCGATCTGCGCGCCGGCGTCTTCGACGTGCTCGTCGGCATCAATCTGCTGCGCGAGGGCCTCGATCTGCCCGAGGTCTCGCTCGTCGGGATCCTCGACGCCGACAAGGAGAGCTATCTTCGCGACAGCACCTCGCTGATTCAGACGATCGGCCGCGCCTCTCGAAACGTTGACGGCAAGGTGATCATGTACGCCGACGTCGTCACGGAATCCATGGCGCGCGCGATCGGCGAGACGCGCCGGCGGCGCGAGATGCAGGTCGAGTACAATCGAGAACGCGGCATCGAGCCGAGGTCCGTGCGCAAGCAGATTCACGACATCCTCAGCATGGTCGGCGCGACGCAGGAGAACAAGGCGAAGCTCAAGCTCGACCGCCTGCCGCGCGAGGTGGCGACGAAGATGGCGCGGGACCTCGAACGGCAGATGCGCGACGCAGCGGCCGGGCTCGAGTTCGAGAAGGCGGCCGCGCTGCGCGACGAGCTCATCGAGTTGCGCAGGCAAATCGGCGGGAACGAGTCGATCCTCTTCGGAGGAAAGGCGCCGAAGATTTTCGACAAGGCGTTGGCCGAACTCGTCGAATCATAAGGAAATGGGAATTCTGGCCGAGCCGGTCAACGTTCTGACTCGGACGGTGACGAGCGTCCCCGACCTCTTAGGCGAACTGGCGATCGTCGCGGCGGTCGTCGCGCTCTGCGTCGGGCTCCACGCCTTTCTCCAGCGGCGTCTGCGCAGCGACATGCTGCGCCGCCACAACGACGTCGCGGGGTATCTCTTCTCGGCCGTCGGGGTGCTCTATGCGGTCGTGCTCGGCTTCGTCGTCGTCGTCGTCTGGCAGAAATACGACGGCGCGGTATCCAACGTCGAGAACGAGGTGGACGCGGTTGGAAACCTCTATCACGTCGTGGATGCGTTCACGCCGCCGCTGCGCGAGGCTATCCGCGAGGATCTGCGACGCTACGTCGAGACCGTCGTCTTCGTCGAGTGGCCGGCGATGGACCGCGGCGCCACCGTTCCTGCGCGCGGGGCCCAGCAACTCGAACGGATCGCGTTTGCCGTCGATACGTTCCAAGCACGCGATTTCCGCACGTTCGCGGCGCAGCAGGCGGCGATCGCAAACGAGCAGCGCCTGTTCGACGCGCGCCGCGCTCGCCTGATCGAGGCGGTGCCCGCCGTTCCGACCGTACTCTGGTTCGCGTTGGTCTTCGGAGCGCTCGCGATGGTCTCGTTCTGCTACATATTCGGTGTCGAAAACCGTCCCGCGCAACTGATGATGACGGCGATCCTCGTCGGCTTGATCGGCATACTCTTCGTCGTGATCGCGGAGTTCTCGACGCCCTTCTCCGGATCGGTGCGCATCTCGGCCGAGGGCTGGGGCTATCTCGCAACGCATCTGCCGAACGTACGCTAGACGGACTTATAGTGAAAGGACTCGATATGACACGACTCTTCACGATGCTCTTCGCAGCGGCGCTCTTCGCCGGCGCGGCCGGCGCCGCGCACGCGCAGTACGCTCCCGGACCGTACGGGCCGAACGCCGGCCCGAGCACGGCGCCGAGCCCCGTTCCGCTCTCGACCGCGAAACGCGTCTTCGCGCAGCTCCAGGCGGGCAAGATCGATCCCTCGCAACTGGCGAGCGGCGGGCCCTACGCGAACATGAACGGCGCGACGCTCGCCAACGCGCAGCGGATGGTCGGAAGTCTCGGACCGCCGACGGGATTCGTGCAGACGCAGTCCACGGTGCAGGGCAACACCGCGGCGGGACTCTACGTCGTCACGTTCCAGAACGGGCAGAAAGTGGACTTCCTGCTCGCGATCGACTCGCAAGGGAAGATCGAAGGCATGAGCCTCGGCACTCCGCACTAGTGGAACCCCGCGTCACCCCGAGCGGCGTCGAAGCGGGTATCGAAATCGTCCTCTTCGACTTGGACGATACGCTGCACGACGACACCTACGCCTATCAGAGCGCCGCCGATGAGGTGGCGCGCGAGGTGGCGGCGGAGCACGGGATCGACGCGCTCGCGCTCAAGGCGGCATACATCGCCGAGGCCGAGGGTTTCTGGCACCGGCTTACCGCCGACGACCTGAAGGTAAAGCTCGCGAACCTCCGCGCGAGCATGTGGCAGACGGCGTTGGATAGCGTCGGCGCGGGCGACGATCCCGCGCTCGCGCAGCGGAGCGCGGAACGATACAACGCCTATCGGGTCAAGTACTTCACGCTCTTTCCGGGCGCGATCGACGTGCTGCGCGCGCTGCGCGAGCGCGGCATGAAGCTCGGTATCGTAACGAACGGGCTCTCCGAGACGCACCGCGAGAAGATCGCGCTGCTCCAGATCGGCGAGTACTTCGACGCGATCTTTCTCTCCGACGAGGTCGGCATGGTCAAGCCCGACCCGCTGCTCTTCGCTCACGCTTGCCGAACGCTCGGCGGATCCCCCGCGCGCAGCGCGATGGTCGGCGACCGCTACGACCGCGACATCCGCGGCGCGATGAAGGCCGGACTCTACACGATCTGGCTCAACGTCCGCGACGAGCCCCTGCCGGCGGGCGCCGAGCCCCCCGACGCGACCTGCGGCACGCTCGCACAGGCGGGGCGCATACTTCTGGAGCCCGCCGCGGTTTCCTAAATCGTGTCGCTAGACTCCATCGTCATCAAGGGCGCGCGCGAGCATAACCTCAAGAATATCGACCTGGTTCTGCCCCGCAACAAGCTGATCGTCGTCACCGGCCTCTCTGGCTCGGGGAAGTCGTCGCTCGCCTTCGACACGATCTACGCCGAAGGGCAGCGCCGCTACGTCGAGTCGCTCTCGTCGTATGCGCGCCAGTTCTTGGGACAGATGGAGAAGCCCGACGTGGATTACATCGAGGGGCTCTCGCCGGCGATCTCGATCGATCAGAAGTCCACGTCGCGCAATCCGCGCTCGACCGTCGGCACCGTTACCGAGATTTATGACTATCTGCGTCTGCTCTACGCGCGCGTCGGCACGCCGCACTGTTATCAGTGCGGCCGGGAGATCAGCTCGCAGTCGAGCGAGCAGATCGTGGATTCGATCATGGAGCTCCCCGAGGGAACGCGCCTCGTGCTGCTCGCGCCGATCGTGCGCGGGCGCAAGGGCGAGTACGCAAAGCTCTTCGAGGAGATTGCGAAAGAGGGCTTCACGCGCGTGCGCGTGGACGGCGAGACGAAGGAACTCCAGCAGAAGATCGTCCTCGATAAGAAGCGCAAGCACACGATCGAGGTCGTCGTCGACCGGCTCGTGATGAAGCCCGAGATCCGCAAACGTCTCGCCGACTCGGTCGAAACGACGCTGCGGCTGTCGACCGGCATCGTCACCGTCGCCATCGGCGACCGGGAACTGACCTACAGCGAGGCGTTCGCCTGCGTCTACTGCGGCCTCTCGTTCGAAGAGTTGGCGCCGCGCCTCTTCTCGTTCAACTCGCCGTACGGCGCATGTCCGGCGTGCACCGGACTCGGCGAGAAGATCGAGATCGATCCATGGAAAGTGATCCCCGATCGAAGCAAGTCGATCGCCGAGGGCGCGATCGTGCCGTGGAGCCGCACGCTCGGCAGCGGCCGGTATCCGTCGATGAACCCGTACTACATGCAGCAGCTCGAACGCGTCCTGCGCCGCTACCGCGTGAAGACGACGACGCCGGTCGAACAACTCCCCGACGACGTGCTCGATCTCATCCTCTACGGCACCGACCACGAGCAGACGTTCGCCTACACGTCGCGCGGCGGGAAGACGTGGGAGTATCGCGCGTCGTTCGAGGGCGTCGTCAACAACCTGCAGCGGCGCTACGGTGAGACGTCGAGCGAATGGGTGAAGGAAGAGATCGAGAAGTTCATGTCGGCCTCGACCTGTCCGGCGTGCAAAGGCGCGCGCCTGAAGCCCGAGGCGCTGGCGGTGACCGTCGGCGGGCGCAACGTCGCCGAGCTGACGCAGATGTCGATCGAGCTGCTCGAGGAGTTCTTCCGTAATCTGACGCTGACGCCGCGGCAGGAGCAGATCGCGCACCAGATCGTCAAGGAGATCCGCGCGCGCCTCGGCTTCTTGACGAACGTCGGATTGAACTATCTGACACTCGCGCGCTCGGCGACGACGCTCGCCGGCGGCGAGTCGCAGCGAATTCGCTTGGCGACGCAGATCGGCAGCGCGCTCGTCGGCGTGCTCTACATCCTCGACGAGCCGTCCATCGGTTTGCACCAGCGCGACAACGATCGCCTGCTCGCGACGCTGCGGACGCTGCGCGATCTCGGCAATACGCTGATCGTCATCGAGCACGACGAGGACACGATGCGCACGGCCGACGTCGTCGTGGACATCGGGCCCGGCGCCGGCGCCGAGGGCGGCGAGATCCTCACGTTCGGAACGCTCGCCGACGTGATCGCCAATCCGAACTCCGAGACGGGGGCGTATCTTTCCGGACGCAAGTTCATTCCGATTCCGCGCCGGCGGCGCGAGCCGCGCGGCTGGCTCGACGTGCGCAACGCGAACGCGAACAACCTGCGCGGCATCGACGTGCGGTTTCCGATCGGCGTCTTCGCCGCGGTGACCGGCGTGAGCGGCAGCGGCAAGTCCACGCTCGTCAACGAAGTGCTCGTGCGCGCGCTCAACCAGCATCTCCATCGCCAGCCGCCGGGCGGAACCTACGGCGGCGTCAAGGGCGCGCAACAGCTCGATAAGCTCGTCGTGATCGATCAGTCGCCGATCGGGCGTACGCCGCGCAGCAATCCGGCGACGTATACCGGCACCTTCGATATCATTCGGGAGCTCTTCTCGATGGTGCCCGAGGCGCGGATGCGCGGCTACACGCCGGGGCGCTTCTCGTTCAACGTGAAGGGCGGGCGCTGCGAGGCCTGTCAGGGCGACGGCATCATCAAGATCGAGATGCACTTCCTTCCCGACGTCTACGTGCCGTGCGAAGTCTGCAAGGGCAAGCGCTACAACGCGCAGACGCTCGAGGTGAAGTATCGCGGCAAGACGATCTCCGACGTGCTCGAGATGCGCGTCGACGAGGCGGCGGAGTTCTTTTCGAGCATTCCGCGCGTGCGCGGAAAGTTGAAGACGATCTGCGACGTCGGCCTCGGCTACATCAAGATGGGCCAGCCGGCGACGACGCTCTCCGGCGGCGAGGCGCAGCGGGTGAAGCTCGCAACCGAGCTCTCGCGCCGTTCGACCGGGCGGACGTTCTACGTGCTCGACGAGCCGACGACCGGTCTGCACTTCGCGGATATCCACAAGCTGCTCGACGTGCTCGAGCGGCTCGTCGAGCTCGGCAACACCGTGCTCGTTATCGAGCACAATCTCGACGTGATCAAGACCGCCGATTATCTCATCGATCTCGGCCCGGAGGGCGGCGATCGCGGCGGAACCGTTATCGCGACGGGCACGCCCGAAGACGTGGCGCGCAGCAAGCGGTCGTATACGGGGCAGTATCTCGTTCCGGTTCTGCGCGACGAGCGCGCCGTCGGCCACCATCGCCCCGACGACGCCGAACTCGAGCGGCTCGAGCGCGAGAACCTCTTGTCCCTGCACGATCTCGCGGAGACCGGACGGGTTCCCGTCGAAGCCTAGGGCCGCTTGTGGCGAACTTCTCGATCGTCATGCTCGTCTGCTCCGATATCTCGCGCTCGCGCGATTTCTATCGCGACGTGCTCGGCCTGCCGGTGCGGCAGGATCTGCCGAAGCGACCGGTGCGCTTCGAGCTCGGCGGCGGCGCCGTGCTGAGCCTCCATCGGAAGAGCGACGTGCTCGCCGTGCGTCCCGGGTCGCTGCAGCTCGGCTTCACCGTAGACGACGTGGATGCGTTCGTGGCGGATTGCGTCGAGCGAGGGATTCCGATCTTTCAGGATCCCTACGACGAGCCGTTCGGACGCATCGCGATCGTCGGCGACCCCGACGGCTATCCGATCCAAGTCTGCACGCTGCGGCCGCGATGACCCCGCGCAAGGCGCTCGCGCGTGCCGAGTCGCTGCGCGAACAGATCGACGAAGCGAACTACCGGTACTACGCACTCGACGATCCGGAGATCACCGACGCGGAGTTCGACGCGCTGCTCCGCGAGCTGATCGAGATCGAGAACGAGCACCCCGACCTGCGCACGCCCGATTCGCCGACGCAGCGCGTCGGTGCGGCGGCTTCCGAGCGCTTCGCGCCCTTCCGGCACGCCCGTCCGATGCTCAGCCTCGCCAATGCCGTGACCGCCGACGAGTTGCGCGCGTTCGACGAGCGCGCCCGCAAGGCGGCAGGCGGCGACGTCGCCTACGTCTGCGAGTTGAAGATCGACGGCCTCGCGATCGCGCTCGACTATCGCGACGGGTCGCTCGCGCGCGGCGGCACCCGTGGCGACGGCTCGGTCGGGGAGGACGTGACCGCGAACCTGCGCACGGTTAAAACAATTCCGCTCCGGCTTCGCCGCTCGGCGGCGTCGAAGAACGAGCCTGCGTTCGTCGAGGCGCGCGGCGAGGTCTATCTGCGGAAGAGCGAGTTCGACCGGCTCAACGTCGCGCGCGAGCGCGACGGCTTGCCGGCCTTCGCCAACCCGCGCAATGCCGCGTCGGGCGGCGTGCGCCAACTCGATCCCACGCTCACCGCGCAGCGCCGCCTCTCGTTCTTCGCCTATCAACTCGTCTCCAACGACGGCCTAACAACGCAATGGGAGTCGCTGCGGCGTCTCGAGGCGCTCGGGTTTCCGGTGAATCCGAACATCGAGCGCGCTGCGGCGATCGACGACGTGCTCGAGTACTGCGCGCGCTGGGAGAAGCGGCGCGACGAGCTCGACTACGAGATCGACGGCGTCGTGATCAAGGTGGACGACCTCGCGCTCCAGGAGCGCCTCGGCGTCGTCGCGCGCGATCCGCGCTGGGCGATCGCCTTCAAGTTCAAGCCGCGCGAGGCTAGGACGAAGCTCCTCGACATCGTCGTGAGCGTCGGCCGCACCGGCACGCTGAACCCCAACGCCGTGCTGAAACCCGTGCAGATCGGCGGCGTCACCGTGAAGAGCGCGACGCTGCACAACATCGAGTACATCGAGAGCAACGAGATCCGCATCGGCGACACCGTGCTCGTGACGCGTGCCGGCGACGTGATTCCGCGCGTCGTCGGTCCGGTGCTCTCGGAGCGCACCGGGAAGGAGCGGCGCTTTCGCATGCCCGACCGCTGCCCCGTCTGCGGCTCCGACGTCGACCATCCGGAAGACGAGGCGATGTCGCGCTGCACGAACGCCGCCTGCCCCGCGCAGGTCTACGAGCGCGTGCGCCACTTCGCGTCGCGCGGCGCGATGGACATCGAAGGCCTCGGCGACGTGATGTCGCAGCAGCTCACCGAACTCGGCCTGGTGCGCGACATCGCCGACGTCTACAAGCTCGACGAGGCCGCACTCGAGAGCGTGCCGCGCACCGGCAAGAAGAGCATCGAGAACTTGCTGCACAATGTCGAGCGCTCGAAGTCGCGCGGCTTGGCGCGGCTGCTCTACGGCCTGGGGATTCGCTTCGTCGGAACGCAGACGGCGCAGATTCTCGCAGGCGACTTCGGCTCGATCGACGCGATCGCCGAAGCGAGCGAAGAGGAGCTGCAGCGCAGCGAGGGCGTCGGTCCCGAGGTCGCGCGCAGCGTCGCGCTCTTCTTCAAGCAGAAGGCGAACCGCGAGATGATCGCGCGCCTAAAGCGCGCCGGCCTCGACGTGACGGCGCCGATGCGCGAGCGCGCACCCGACGGCGTGCTCGCCGGAAAGACGTTCGTGCTGACCGGAACGCTGGCGAACCTGACGCGGGACGAAGCGACGGAGCTGATCGTCGCGGCCGGCGGCAAAGTCACCGGCTCGGTGAGCAAGAAGACCGATTACGTCGTCGCCGGCGACGAGCCCGGCAGCAAACTCAACAAAGCCGAACAACTTGGCATCACGATCCTCGACGAAACGGCACTCCGCAAACTCCTGTCCCCCTGAGCGTCCACTTGTGTCACCCTGAGCGGAGTCGAAGGGGCGCATCACCGTGTCACCCTGAGCGTCCACTTGTGTCACCCTGAGCGTAGCCGAAGGGGCGCCTCACCGTGTCACCGCACCACCGTGTCACCCTGAGCGTCCACTTGTGTCACCCTGAGCGTAGTCGAAGGGCGACGTCACCGCATCACCGCATCACCGTGTCACCCTGAGCGTCCACTTGTGTCACCCTGAGCGTAGTCGAAGGGGCGCGTCACCGCGTCACCGCATCACCGCGTCACCGCATCACCGTGTCACCCTGAGCGGAGTCGAAGGGCTGAGCGTAGTCGAAGGGCTGAGCGTAGTCGAGGGCTGAGCGTAGTCGAGGGCTGAGCGTAGTAGCAGGCCGGGCTACGGTAGCGCTTCCCCGAGCGCG
>DATKMJ010000071.1 GCA_035541935.1 Candidatus Binatia bacterium
TGGCGACGCCGTCCACGTGCCCATAGACGAAGTGCCCGCCGATGCGATCGCCCACGCGCAGCGCATACTCGACGTTGACCGCGGCGCCCGGTTCGAGCCGGCCGAGCGTGCTGCGCGCGATCGTCTCGGGCACGACGTCGAAGGCTATCGCGTCGCGCTCGATCGTCGTCGCCGTTAGGCAGACGCCGTCGATCGCGATCGAATCCTTCGGCTCGGGGCGTTCCGCCTCGACGCCTTCGCAGCGCACCCAGAGCGTGAGGCCGCCGCCGGCCGCAGTCGTCCGCAGCACCTCGCCGCGGTAGGCGACAATCCCGCTAAACATACGCGATGGTCCCCGAGATCACGACGTCGTCTCCGGCGCGTTCGATGCGATCGAATCGCAGACGCAGGTCGAGCCGGGCGAGATCGGAGCCAAGCAGCACCGGCACCGCGTTATCGTTGCTCAAAAGACGCGGCGCGATCGCCCAATAGACGCGGTCGACGGCGCTCGCCGCAAGCAGGCTTGCCGCCAGACGTGGGCCGCCCTCGCAGAGAACGCTGAAAATCCCGCGCTCGCGCAACGCTTTCATCGCGAGCGGCAGATCGAGCGCCGCCGAGTTCGCATCGCCGACATAGACGAGATCGGCGACCCCGGCGAGCACGTCGAACGTGCGGCGCGCGCCGGCAGGCGCGAGCACGATCGTTTTCGCGTAACCGTCGTTCTCGGCAAAGACCCGGCTGCGCCGGTCTACGCCTTCGCTCTCGCACGCGACGACCCGCACGTACGGACGGCTCCGCGCGTGCGGCGGACGGACGGTCAGCTGCGGGTCGTCTATGCGAACGGTTCCCGCGCCGGCGAGCACCGCGTCATGTGCGATGCGCAGCTCGCGCACGTAGCGGTCTTCGTCCGCCGAGCCGAGCCGCTCTTGTACGCCGGGCCGGGTCGCGACGATGCCATCGAGCGATGCCGCCATCTTCAGCGCGACGTACGGGCGATCGCTCGTCGAGGCTCGCGCGAATATCTCGATCAGCGTGCGCGCCGACGGATCGTCGGCGACGGAAACGGCGATCCCGCGTGCCTGCAACTCCGCCGCGCCCCCGTTAGCCGGATCGAACGTTCCGGCGACGACGCGCGCCACGCCGGCTTCTATCAACGCATGCGTGCAGGGCGGCGTTCGACCGACGTGCCGGCATGGCTCGAGCGAGACGTAGAGCGTCGCGCCGCGCGCCGCGGCGCCCGCCTCGCGAAGCGCCTCGGTCTCGGCATGCGGAGCCCCGGCGGCGCGGTGGTAGCCCTCGCCGACGACGCGGCCGTCGCGCACGACGACGGCGCCGACCGGGGGGTTCGGCGCGGTCGCGCCGAGCGCACGAGCGGCAAGCTCGTAGGCTCGCTGCAAATAGAGCTCGTCAATCGGCGTCAGTTGAGGGCGGGCGGTCTCCACGGATGGGCCGTCTTCGTCGCGGCGACGACGACGGCATCCTCGACGACCCCGCCCGCCCGCCGCACCGCGTCCGCACAGTCGCGCAGGGTCGAGCCGGTCGTGCAGACGTCGTCCACCAAGGTCACGCAACGGCCCCCGACGCGACCGTCGCAGCGAAAGCGTCCCCGGGCGGCGAGACGCTCGCTCCTCGATCGCCCCCGCTGCGCGTCGCCGGAGCTTTGTTCCAGCACATCGAGGACCGACGCGCCGGCGATCTCGGCGGCGGATCGCGCGACGAGCGCGACGCCGTCGAAACCCCGCACGCGACGCCGCGTCGCAGTCGTCGGAATCGGGACGAGCAGAGCCGCGGGCGCAACGAACGCCGCCAGGATTCTTCCGAGCGACTCGGCGACGTCGCGGCGCCCATCCTTGAGGGCGAGGATCGCGGAGCGCAACGCGCCTTCGTACGCACCGAACGCCGTGATGGAGAGCGACGGCATGCGAACGCGAATCGCCCGCGCGGCGGCGGCGCACGCCGGACAGAATCCGGCGCCGATCGCATTACAGCCGGCACATTGCGGAGGAAAAACGAGATCGAGAAGCGCGCGCCAGGTCACCGCGCGCAATCACGCGGCGTGGAGGTGCGGCTAGAGGCTCAGACGTCGAGCGCGACGAGCATCCCGTCGAGCGCGCTGTCCGGCTCGACGGCGTAGTTCGTGCCGACCACCGTCTCGCGCAACCGCGAGCCGGCCCCGACGCTCGAGTCCGCCCAGAGAATCGCGCGTTCCAGCCGCACCCCGGCACCGACGCGCACGCGATCGTCAAGCACGCTCGGGCCGAGAATCGTCACGCCTTCCCCGATCCGCACCTCCGCGCCGATCCGAACCGGGCCTTCGATGCGCGCGCCGGACGCGATCGTCGCGGACCGATCGATCCCGTTCGGCGCGGTCTCCGGAATCTGCACGACCCCGCTCACGACGTCGAAGCTCGCGCGGCGGTACTCGTTCGGCGTGCCGATGTCGGCCCAGTATGCGCCGCGCGCGTCGTAACCGTAGAACGCTGCGCCCGCCGTTTGCAGCGCGGGAAATACCTGCCTGCCGAAATCGTAGAACTCACCCGATGGAATGTGCCCGAAGATCGCCGGCGTGAAGACGTAAACACCGGTGTTCGCGAGCTTGCTGCGTTCGGTTCCCTTCGCCGGCTTCTCCTGAAAGCCGACGATCTTGCCACGGTCGTCGAGCACGACGACGCCGTACTGATCCACCTCGTCGCATTCGACGAGGCCGATCGTCGCCACCGCGGCGCGATCGCGATGAAAATCGAGTAGCAGGTCGAGACGCATGTCCGTCACCTCGTCGCAGCCGATTACGACGAACGAGTCGTCGCCGAAGAACGATTCGAGGCGTTTGACCCCGCCGGCGCTCCCGAGCAGTTCGGGCTCGTACGAGTACTGCAGCCTCACGCCGAAGCGCGACCCGTCGCCGAGCACGTCGACGATCGCGTCGGCGAGATAGTGGACGTTGATCGCGATCTCGTCGAATCCGTACGATTTGAGGTAGCGAATGAGGTGTGCTGCGTTGGGAACGCCCGCGACCGGAACGAGCGGCTTGGGAACGAGCTTCGTCAGCGGATAGAGGCGGGTCGAAAGGCCGCCCGCCAAGATCATCGCCTTCACGGGCGCAACCGTAGCTCGTCGAGCGCGACGAGCCAGACGAAGCGCGGCAGCGCGAGCTGCCGGCGCCAGCGATGCGGCTCTTTGACGAGCCGATAGAGCCACTCGAGGCCGAGCTTGCGCACGAACGCGGGCGCGCGCTCTATCCGGCCGCCGATCACATCGAACGATCCGCCGACGCCGATCCCGACGCCGCATCCGGTCGCCGCAAGATTCTCGGCGAGCCAATACTCCTGACGCGGCGAGCCCATGCCCGCGAAGAGCATCCGCGCACCGCTCTGCGCGATCGCGCGCGTCACGTCAGCGTTTTCGTCGTCGCGAAAGTAACCGCTGCGCGTCCCGGCAACGCGCAGGCCCGGAAAGCGTGAAGCCATGCGCGCGGCCGCGTCGGCCGCGACGCCCTCGGCGCCGCCGAGAAAGTAGACGGGGACGGACTGCTCGGCCGCGGCCGCGCAGAGGCGTTCGATCAGCTCGACACCCGCGACGCGATCGTGCAGCGCGGCGCCTCGCCGGCGGGCTACCGCGAGCACGCCGACGGTGTCGCAGAGCGAGAGCGCGCTGCGCTCGAGGATCTCGCGAAAGCGGGCGTCGCGCTGCGCGTAGACGACCATCTCCGTTCCGAGCGTGACGACCTGTTCGCCGCGCCCTTCACGGGCGAGCGCGAGGATTCGCCGCGTCGCCTCAGTCGAATCGATCGGATCGAGACGGCACCCCAGGATCTGCAGCGAGGTCACCGCGCGTGCGCGAACGCCGCGTAGGGTTCGACCAGCGGCGCGAGGCGCGCGGCGAGATCGTCGGGCATTGCATCGAGCGGAAGCCGGCAGTCTCCGACCGCGAAGCCGAGCTTTCGCATCGCCCACTTTATGGGAATCGGGCTCGTCGTCGCAAAGAGCGCCTCGATGAGCGGCAAGAGCGAGGCGTGAATTCGCGCGGCCTCGTCGACGCGCCCGGCGCGATGCGCGTCTCGCATCTTCACGTACTCGGGAGAGCAGAGGTGCGAGGCGACGCCGACGACGCCGTCGGCGCCGAGGGCGAGGCACGGAAGGAAGAGATGATCGTCGCCGGCCCAGACGATGAAGCCCTCGCGCCGGTCGCGCAGGATCGTGCCGATCTGTTTGAGGTCGCCGCTGGACTCTTTCACGCCCGCGAGATTGCGATGGCGGCGCGCCAACTCGAGCAGCGTCTCGGGCAGCATGTTCGCCGCGGTGCGTCCCGGGATGTTGTAGACGACGACGGGAAGGCTCGTCGCCTCCGCGATCGCGCCGAAGTGCGCGAGCATGCCGCTCTGCGTCGGCTTGTTGTAGTACGGCACCACGGCGAGGATCGCGTCCGCTCCCGCGGCTTGCGCATCGCGCGCAGCGGCGACGGATTCGCGCGTCGAGTTCGTGCCCGCGTTCGCGACGACGGCCGCGTCGCCGCCCACTTCTTCTTTTACGGCCTTCCAGAGGGCGACGCGCTCGGCCGCGTCGAGCGTCTGCCCCTCACCCGTCGAGCCCGCGACGACGAGCCCGTCGTTTCCGCGATCGACGAGCCAGCGCGCCAAGCGCCGGCTCTCCCGCAGATCGAGCGCGCCGTCGCCGTCGAACGCCGTGACCATCGCCGTCAGAATCGTGCCGAGCTTCATCGGTCCTCCTCTCCTTCGTCGAGACCGAAACGCCGATGCACCGCGCTTTCGGCGCGGGTCACTTGCTCGGCCGGTACGAGAATGGAAATCGTGACGTTGCTGTCGGTGCAGTGAATGATCTCGACGTTGGCTCCCGAGAGCGCGTCGACGACGCGGTGGACGACGCCCGGCGTGTCGCGCATACCGGTGCCGACGACCGATAACTTCGCGCAGCCCTCGCGCACGCGGACGGCGAGGTTGAGGTCGCCGAGCAGGCGCCGGATCTCGTTGCCGCGATCGCCCGCAACGACGAACGAGACGCCGGCCTGGTTGATCGTGACCTGATCGATCGAGACCGCCGCCTCCGCGAAGCGGCGGAACATCTCGAGCTCGGTCTCCATCCTCCGCGTCGGCGATTCGATGTCGCCGCGGATGATGCGGACCCACGTCACGCGGCCCGTCGACGTGACGCCGGTGACGGGGCGGCTGTGCTCGCGTTCGTCAACCTCGGTGCCGCGATCGGAGCGCAAACCTTTGATCGCGTAGCTCGTACCGGTGCGCTTCGCGTACTCGGCGGCCTTCTCGTTCATCACCGTGGCACCGTGGTTTGCCAACTCCGTCACTTCCTCGAGCGACGCGCGCTCGAGCGTGCGCGCCTCGGGGACGCGCTGCGGATCGGCGGTCATGATGCCGCTCACGTCGGTGTAGATATCCACGCGTCCGGCATCGAGTGCGTCGCCGATCGCGATCGCCGAGAGATCGGTGCCGCCGCGGCCCAGCGTCGTGACCGCACCCGCTTCCGTCGCTCCTTGAAATCCCGCGACGACCGGGACGACTCCCTTGGCGAGGAGTTCGGCGATCGCTCGCGGCTCTACCCGAAGGATCGTCGCGCCGCCGTGTTGCGCGTCGGTGACGATGCCGGCCTGCGCGCCGGAGAGCGCTACCGCGGCGATGCCGCGCGCCGCCAACTCGGCGGCGAAGACTCCGGCAGAGATCAGTTCGCCCGCCGCCAGCACGAGATCGGCGTTCGCGCTTCCCGCGCCGCCTTCGACAAGCGAGAGCAGCGTGTCGGTCGCGTACGCATCGGGGAGCCGGCCCATCGCCGAAACGACCGCGACGGTTGCGAAGCCCGCCTCGCGCGCCTCGCGTACCCTGCTATACGCGATCTCACGATCGGCGGGCGTCGCAAGCGACGTGCCGCCGAACTTGAGCACCGCGACGCGCGCCGTAGCGTTCATGCGGCGACGTATCCCTTCTCGAGCAGCAGCTCTAAGATTTGAACCGCGTTCGTCGCAGCACCCTTGCGCAGCTGATCGCCGACGCACCAGAGCGCGAACTGCCGGTTGCCGCCGTCGAGCGCGGCACGAAGACGCGCGACGTGCACCTCGTCGCTCCCCTCGACGTCGCGCGGCGTCACGATGCCGTCGCGGTGAAAGACGATGCCCGGCGCCGCTTCGAGCGCGGCCGCGAGTTCGCCGACGTCCGTCTCGCGCTCCGTTTCGAGGAAGACCGCCTCGCTGTGCGCCGTCCGCACCGGCACGCGCACGGTCGTGACGTTGACGAAGAGATCCGGCAACGAGAGCATTTTGCGGGTTTCGTCGCGGATCTTGCGCTCTTCGCCGCTCCAGCCCTCATCGTCGAGGCTGCCGATTTGGGGAACGACGTTGCGCGTCAGCCGGCTGGGGAATATCGCCGGTGCCGGCTCGGCCTCGCCGCGCGCAACGGCGCGCTCGCCCGCGAGCAGCTCGTCGAGACCGGCGCGTCCGGCACCGCTGGCCGCCTGATACGTCGCCACCCAGACCGATCGCAAGCCTGCGGCATCGCGAATCGGACGCAGCGCCGTGCAGAGCACGATCGCGCTGCAGTTCGCGACCGGAAAGAGCCGATGTTCGGCGCGCAGCACGTGCGCGTTGACTTCCGGAACGATCAGCGGCACGTCGCCGCGCATCCGAAACGTCGAACTGTTGTCGATGACGACCGAGCCGCGCGCGAGCAGCGCGGGGATGAATCGTTCGCTCGCGTCCTCACCTCCCGCGAAGAAGACGACGTCGAAATCGCGCAGCGCATCGTCCGATGCCGCGCGGACGTCGAGCGCGTTCCCGCGAAAGCGGACCGCCGCGCCGCGGTCGCGCGATGCAAACGGCCCGAGCGACCCAACCGGAAGGTTGCGCTCCTCGAGCAGCCGCAGAATCGTTTCGCCGACGGCGCCGGTCGCGCCGACGACGGCGACGTTCACCCGTCGACCCCGAGAATCGCGTCGAGCCCGATCGAGAGGCCGCGCCGGTTGACTACCGCGCGCACTGCGGCGAGCATGCCCGCGACGAACGATTCGCGCGAGAGCGAATCGTGACGGATCGTCAGCAACTCGCCGGGCCCTCCGAAGAGAACCTCTTGGTGCGCGAGCAAGCCGTTGAGCCGTACGCTGTGAATCGCGGGGGCGCGCCCGGTCGCGCGCTCGATGCGCGCGGCGGTCTCGATCGCCGTGCCCGAGGGTGTATCTTTCTTCTCCGCGTGATGGAGCTCGACGATCTCCACCCCGGGAAAGAAGCGCGCCGCCTCGCTCGCGAAGCGCATCGCGAGCGCCGCACCGAGCGAGAAGTTCGGGACGATCAGCGCGCCGACGTTGGCGCGCTGCGCCTCCTCGCCGAGCCTCGCGCGCTCCTCGGCGCTCCAGCCGCTCGCACCGACGACGGTCGGGAGGCCGTGCTTCACGGCCGCGAGCGATATCTCGTAACTGCCGGGTTGCGTGGTGAGGTCGAGCAAAGCGTCCGGCTTACGCTCGAAGATCGCGTCTAAGGCATCGAAGATCGCACGGTCCGGATCGGCGACGCGGGCAAGACCGCAGCAGTACTCGCCCGTCTTCTCCAGCGCCTCGCGCGCAATGGTGCCCATTCGCCCCATCGCTCCCGCGACCGCGACGCGCATTAGATCTTTTCGAGAGGCGCGTACTTCAGCATGAGCATCTTCTGGCCCACGTTGGGAAAGTCGATCGTCACGAGCCCGTCGCCGCCCGCGCCGACGATGCTTTCGATCCGCCCTTCGCCCCACTTCGGATGGCGCACGCGGTCGCCGTTCTTGAGCCCGAGGTGCACGCCGGCGCCCGCCGACTCGTGGATCGCAACCTCGCGCCACCGTCCGCCCGCCGGACGCGGCAGCGGCACGCTATCGCTCTCGAGGACCTCGATGCCGGGAATCTCCTCCAAGAAACGGGATTTCGGATAGGCGTACGTGTTGCCGAAGATCGCGCGGCGCGACGCATAGGTGAGGAACAGGCGATCGATCGCGCGCGTGATGCCGACGTAGGCGAGGCGCCGCTCCTCTTCCAGCTCGGCGGGCTCGGTGAGGGCCCGGCTGTGCGGGAAGACTCCCTCTTCGAATCCGGTGAGGAAGACGCTGGGGAACTCCAGTCCCTTCGCGCTGTGCAGCGTCATCAGGGTCACGTACGAGGCGTCCTCCTCGAGCGTGTCGAGATCGCTGACGAGCGCGATGTTCGCGAGGAAGCCCGCAAGCGACGGCTCCTCGTCGGAGGCCTCGTACTCGCGCGCCACGCCGACGAGCTCTTGGAGATTCTCGAGGCGCGCGCGCGCATCGTGCGTGTCCTCGCTCTGCAGCTCGCGCACGTATCCCGAGCGCTCCATCGCCGCGACGAGCAGGTCGGCGACGCCGCCGCTCTCCGCGACCTTGCGCAGCTCGGTGATCAGCTCGGCGAATCGCTCGAGCTCCTTGAGCTTCTTTGGTACCGCCGCACGCAGCAGGTCGTTGTCGAAGATCGCCTCGCCGACCGAGACGCGCGCCGCGCTCGCCGCCTGAACGAGTGCGGCCAACGTCTGTTGGCCGATCCCGCGGCGCGGCACGTTAACGATCCGCTTAAAGGCAAGCGCGTCCGACGAGTTGACGATGTAGCGAAGGTAGGCGATGACGTCCTTGATCTCGGTGCGGGCGTAGAAGCCGACGCCGCCGACGACGCGATAGGGAATGCCCTCGGTCAGCAGCGCCTCTTCGAAGACGCGAGATTGCGCGTTGGTCCGGTAGAGTACGACGAAATCGCGGTAGGCGGAGCCGTCGCGCACGAGACTCTTGATCTTCTCGACGACGTAGCGCGCCTCGTCGCGCTCGGTCGCGGCCGGATAGAGCGTGATCGGATCGCCCTCGCCGCGCGTCGTGAAGAGCGTCTTCGGCGCGCGCGTACGGTTGTTCGCGACGAGGCTATTCGCCGCGTCGAGAATTCGCGACGTGCTGCGATAGTTCTCCTCGAGCTTGAAGGTGCTCGCGCCGGGGAAATCCTCTTCGAAGCGCAGGATCATGCGGTAGTCGCTGCCGCGCCACGAGTAGATCGACTGATCGTCGTCGCCGACGACCGTGATGTTGCCGTGCCGTCCGGCGAGCAGCGCGACGAGACGGTATTGCGCGGCGTTAACGTCTTGGTACTCGTCGACGAGCACGTACTCGAATCGTTCCTGGTATTTCCGGCGCGTCGCTTCGTCGCGCTCGAGGAGATCGATCGTGCGGACGATCAAGTCGTCGAAGTCGAGCGAGTTCGACTCGCCCAGGCGCCGCTGATACTCGGCGTAGACGTTCGCGATGCGTTCCCCGTAGAACGAGGTCTGCCGCTGCGAAAACTCCTCGGGCCAGAGCAGCGCGTTCTTCGCCTTATCTATCTCGGCGAGGCAGGCGCCGGCCGACAACTGACGCTCGTCGTAGTCGAGATCGTCGAGGATCTCCTTGACGAGTTGCCGCTGATCGGAATCGTCGATCACGGCGAAACTTCTTCCGATGCCGATCTGCGTGCCGTCGCGCCGCAAGATGCGCACGCACATTGCGTGGAACGTTCCGACCCACACGTCGCGCGCTTGCGGACCGACCATCGCGTGCAGGCGCGACCGCATCTCGCCCGCGGCTTTGTTCGTAAAGGTAACTGCCAGGATGCGCTCCGGAGGAACGCGCATCTCACCGAGCAGATGCGCGATGCGATGCGTCAAGACGCGCGTCTTGCCGCTTCCCGCACCCGCAAAAATCAACACCGGGCCATCAGTCTGCCGAACGGCGGCTAACTGCGCGTCGTTGAGGATTTCCGTTTCCAGGAGCATTTATCGCGATTCGCCGCGGAGTGCGTCGTTGCCTGTCGCGCGAGCGTGCGACGTTTGCCGCACGCGCAGCGCGCAGGCCGCCGAGAGCAACGCGAGCGTGGATTCGGCGCCCATATTGAGGTTCACCGAGTCTTCGTCGAGCCCGTCGTAGCAGCCGCCGCCGTGCGCCATCGCGATTTCCCGCGAATTCTTACCGTAATACCACGCAAACGCCACCTCCGCGGCCGAGAGATGGCCCGACTCGCTCGTGAGATCGAAGGCGGCGAGCTCGGCGTCCACCATCGCGCAGGCCTCGAGCGGCTGTTGCGCGTAGCGGGCCCGCCGCCCGCCGCGCCGGTACCACCCGTCGTTGCCGATCGGGACGTGGATCCCGTTCTCGATGGTCACGCCTTCGTAAAAGGCCAGCGCCGACAGGCCGATCCTGCCGAAGCGCTCGTCGCCGAGCGCGTGCCCGGCGCGCAGCAGGGCCTGGGGAAGGCGGGCATTGTCGTAGGTCATGGCCTCTTCGAACCAGCGCCAATCGTCGCCGGCCGTCGCGTCGTAGGCGTCGGCGATCTCGCCGGCGAGCCGGCGCAGGGCGGCGGCGTAGCGCTCGTCGCGCAGCGCGGCGTAGGCGTGGGCGAAGCCGAGGGCGGCGTAGGCTCGCGAGCGGAGGTACTCGAGCGAATCGAGCGAGGGAAGCGCGCGATCGAGCATCGCGCGGCAGACGCGCCGCCACTCCTGCGGCTCGGCGTTTTCGATGCCGAAGCCGAGCGCCCAGATCGCGCGGCCGCAGCTGTCCTGGCTGCCCGCCTCGTCGAGCCAGGTGCGGTCGTAACCCATGAAGTTGTGGAAACGGCCGTCGTCGAGCTGCGCGTAGTGGAGAAACGAAAGGCAGGTCGAGGCCGTCCGCCCGCATGCGGGGTTCGGCCCGAACGCCCGCGGGTATGCGAGCGTCACCATAAAGGCACGCGCAACGTCGTCGGTGCAGTAGCCAAACTTTCGGTTCGGAACGTTTTCGACCGCGTGTTGAATGACGCCGACGTTATCCGTCAGCGTCATCAAATGATCGAGCGGCGGCGTTGCTACGCCGCGGGGTTCAGGCAGAGGTCACCAGCTCGAGCGGTCCCCGCGGACAGAGGTCGCTGAAGAGCTGACCGTATGCGGTCGCGACGTGCGGCCACGTCATCTGACGCCCGAAGCGATAGGCGCGCCGTTCGGTCGCGCGACGCAGCGCCGGGTCGTCGAGCAGCATGTTGAGCCGGTCGGCGATCGACGCCGAGTCGCGGAACTCGCATAAGAAGCCGCGGTTGTGCGCGAGCAATTCCTGCGCGTAGAGATACGGCGTCGAGACGATCGCCTTGCCGCATCCGACCGCGTACGCCAGCGTGCCGCTGACGATCTGCGCCGGATTGAGATACGGGGTGAGATAGATGTCGGTCGCCGCGAGGTAACTGACGACCTCGTCGAAGTCGAGGTACTTGTCAACGAGCGCGACGTTGTAGTGCAGGCCGTACTCGCGAACCATCGCGAGCAGCGACTCGCGGTACGATTCGCCCTCCTGGCGGCGCACGACCGGATGCGTCTCGCCGAGGATGAGATAGAGCGCTTCGGGATGACGCTTCACGACGCTGCGCATCGCCTCGATCGCGTACTCCAGCCCTTTGCCGCGGCTGATCAGCCCGAACGTCGAGATCGCGGTACGCTGGCCGATTCCGAACGATGCCTTCGCCGCGGACGTCTCTTGGAACGGCACGTCCGGCACGCCGTGATGGATGACGTCGAGTCGCTGCGGATCGATGCCGTAGACGTTTTCGAGCAGGTTGCGGCCGGTCTCCGAGAGGGCGACGACCTTCGCGGCTTCGTCGCAGAGCGCGCGCGTCACGCGCAGATAGGCTTCGTCGGGTTCGGGCAGCACGGTGTGCAACGTCAGCACGACCGGCTTGTCGAGCAACCGGATGAAGTCCAAGAGCCACTCGCCGCGCTCTCCGCCGAAGAGGCCGTATTCGTGCTGAATGTTCACGAGCTCGACCGGATAAGCGTTGACGAACGCAGCCGCAGCGGCGTAACTCTCGCGGACGTTTTCGGCGATGCGGGCGACGACTTCGGGCGGATAGCGGCGCACGTCGGCGCCGGGCTCGTCAATCGCGATGACCGGGGTGGACAGGCCAAACGCACGGTCGTACGCGTCGACCATGTCTTTAGTAAAGGTCGCGATCCCGCATTCGCGCGGCGGGTACGAGCCTAGGAACAACGCGCGGGGCGGCAACATGTAGGCGATGGGGTCCTCCGGGGGATGGAACCTTAGTTTACCCGACCGCAGATGCGGGGTAAACCCGGGCGACGCTTGCTAGCCCGCTATTCCTTCGCCCGACCCGACCCGGGCGCCCGGCTCGAGCCTCGCCCCGGGCTCGATGGTGACGTCGTGGCCGATCACGCTCCCACGGGCGATATGGGCGTCGGGTCCGATGGTGACCCCGCCGGCGACGATTGCCTCCTCGATCACCGCTCCCGCGCCGACGCTGACGCGGTCCCAGAGGACCGACTCGCGCACGACCGCGCCGGCGCCGATCGAACAGCCTCTGCCGAGTACGACGTTCGGGCCGATCACCGCGCTCGGATCGGCAACGACGTCGGACGCGCAGTGAACCGGAGGCACGACGCCGGGATGCCCCTGCAGCGCCGAGCATCCGGCGCCCGTCAATCCGGGCTCGAGCGCGAGCGGCATCGCGCCGCTCAGCACGTCGCGATGCGCGGCGAGATACTGCTCGGGCCTGCCGAGATCGAGCCAATAGTCGGCGGTCGTATAGGCGTAGATCGCTCGGCCTTGCGCGATCGCCTCCGGGAAGGTCGAGCGTTCGATCGAGACGTTGCGGCCCGGAGGAATCAGATCGAGGATCTCGCGCTCGAGCAGATACGTTCCGGCGTTGATCTCGTTCGTCGGCTCCTCGCCCTTCGGCGGCTTCTCGACGAATGCGGAGACGCGGCCGTTCGCATCGTGCACGACGCAGCCGAACGGCGAGGGATCGTCGACGCGAATCAGGTGTAGCGTTGCGATGCCGCCCTTCTTTTCATGGTACCGGCGCATCGCGCGCAGATCGAGGCTCGTCAAGATGTCGCCGTTGAGAACGAAGAACGGGCCGGTGACGTGCTGCTCGACGTTCTTCAACGCGCCGGCCGTGCCGAGCGGCACCGCCTCGATCGCGTACGTAATCTTCATGCCGAGTTTCGATCCGTCGCCGAAGTAATCCACGATCGACTGCGGCATGTAGCCCGCCGCGAGAATCACGTCGCGAATTTCCGCCTCGTAGAGACGCTCCATCGTGCGCGCGAGAAACGGCACGTTCATGATCGGCACCATCGGCTTCGGCGTGCCGTACGTCAGCGGCCGTAAACGGGTGCCCTCGCCCCCGACCAACACGATCGCCTGCATCGATTTTTCCTTCGCCGCACCCGCGACGCTGTCATCCTGAGCGTAGTCGAAGGACATCACGTGTCATCCTGAGCGGAGTCGAAGGGCTGAGCGGAGTCGAAGGGCAAAATGCGATGCAGTTGGCATGGCGTTTGCATAGCATCGCGACATGGCAAGAAAACTCCACGATTGGAATGCCGTACAAGCGTATTATGACGAAGGCCACGGCTTCGTCGAATGCTCCCTCCGGTTTGGATTTACACACACGGCATGGATCAAAGCCATCCAGCGTAGGAAGTTGAGGGTTTTGCCGTCGTTGTTCGCCGACCGCCGCCGGAAGTACGATTGGGCTGAGATTCAAGCCTATTACGATGGCGGTCACAGCTATCGCCAATGCAAAGCGAGGTTCAAGTTCTGCGCCGCGTCCTGGACCAACGCCGTGCGAAGGGGAGAGATCAAAGCACGTCAATTCGGTATGCCGATCGCTGAGTTGCTCTCAAGTCCGAAAAGGAATCGCAAGCACGTCAAACTGAGACTCATTAGAGCGGGGCTATTACCGAATAGGTGTCAATTATGCGGGCTAACGGACTGGCGAGGAAAGGCCCCTCAACGTGCACCTCGACCACATCAACGGCGTAAAAGACGATAATCGCCTCGAGAACCTGCGCATGCTGTGCCCCAACTGCCACAGCCAAACTCCAACCTACGGCGGCAGAAACCTGAGGCGGGCAGGCGTTGCAAGAGCCGAGGGACGTCCTGTAGTATAACGCTTGCAGCCTTCCCGGGTGGTGTAACTGGTAACACGCCACGCTCTGGACGTGGATAGTCAAGGTTCGAGTCCTTGCCCGGGAGCCATGGCCCCATCATCTAGTGGCCTAGGATGCCGCCCTCTCACGGCGGTAACGCGGGTTCGAATCCCGCTGGGGCTACCACGACAACGCCGTGCGATATCGGCGTTTTCCATTTCGTCGCAGCGCGCGTACCCGGCAGCTGCGTCCCGCCGCCCTGCGGCATTGCTGACGGTCGGAAGCTTCGAATACCGCTTGGCGTCTTAGCGGCTTAAGCCGTAGCGTGCTTCGAGCTCCGGATTTCCGTTGATTGGAACGACTTTCTTCGTATCCAATCGCACTTCGAAGTAATAGCCGCCGCTGCCGTTGATGCAGAGGCAGACCTCCCGAATCGGGTAGGCTTGCTCGGGCGCCTCGCCGAGTTGGGAATCGATCGCGCCGTCATTGCGCTTCGAGTAATCGACCGAGTAGCGAGAGACGACCATCCATCCGTAATCGGGGTGCATGCGTTCGCCGTAGGAGACGTTGTTGCCATAACCTCTCGCGATCCGTATCGCGTCGTCGTCGCTCGGCGCAAAGCTCGCGGGGGTTACGGACGTCGCGATCGCCCGAGGCGCGCCGGGAGGGCGCCGATATCCGTAACGCACGAAGATCCACGAAACCACCGCGATAACCACGAGCGCACCTGCGGCATACCAAACCGTCCGGTTCATCCGCGAGGCGTGAGCGCCGCGGCGATATAATCCTCGCCGCCCACGCCTGCTTCGATCGCCCGTTCGTACTCTTCGAGCGCGCAATCCATCAGCGGTGTCTCGGCATGCAGATCCCGGCGCGCCGCATGCGCTAGACGCAGATCCTCGATCAGCGCGTTTGCGGAGAAGCGCGGCTGCATATCGCGATCGACGCCGGCGAGCTTGAGATGTCCGCTCGCCGCGGGCGAGCCGGTGAAGCGCACGGTGGAAGCCATCGCGCCCAACAGCCCGCGCGCTCGCCCGAACGCTCGATCGCTGCCGCCCGGATAGCGCGTCAGCGTTCCGGCCCGCGCCCCATCGACGCGCCGCCGTCGGGATCTTCGCCGATCCAGCAGCGGCAGAGCGTACGGCACGAGCACGCTTCCAGCAGGGTGCCTTGCAGTCTGTAGACCATTTCGGAGCCCTCCTTGGTGGGCGCCTAACGTTCGAGAACGCGCTCCGGCCGCCCCCGTCAGATTGTAAAGGCGAGCTCTCTCCGCCGTGCTTCCCAGTCGATCGGTGCGAGCCGGCCCGTGAGAAAGACCCATGCGGCCGCGCCGGCGAGCGAGACGATCGCGACGATCGTGAACGGAAGCTTGAAACTGCCGGTCGCGTCGACGAGAACGCCGGTTAGCGACGGTGCGATGAGTCCGGCGACGTTGGCGATGCAGTTCTGCACGCCGACCCACCGTCCGGTCGCGGCGGGGCCGCCCATCGTCTGCGCGCAGATGTATGTGTTGAGCGACGACGCTCCGAAAAAGATGCCGCCCGCGACGAGCCAGATCGCGGAACCGACGTCGCCGGAGTAGCCGACGCCGATCAAACAGACCGCCGCTCCGGCTCCGCCGATTATCCAACACGATTTTCGGACGACGGTTGGAGCGGCGCCCTTTCGAATCACCGCGTCGGCGATCGTTCCCGTCAGGATCGACGAAGCGCCCGACGCGAGATACGCGACGCCGCCGATCATCGCCATCTGCGGCAACGACCAATGGCGCTCGTGAACGAGGTAATACGGAATCCACGACGTGTTGAAATAGAGCGCGAAGTTTCCGCAGAAGTGCGCCACCGACGCGCCCCACAGCGACGGCTCGCGCAGGATGAGCGCCGCCGGAACGAGCTCGCCGCGCTCGGGCGCCGCCGCGTCGCGATTCGAAACCCGCATCAACAGCAGCCACGCGAACGCCCAGACGAGACTGACCGCGCCGAAGCCGATGAAAAAGAAGCGCCATCCGAACGCCGCCGTCAGCATCCCTCCGAAGAAGACGCCGAACGCCGGCCCGAACGCGACCCCCGCCTGCGTGATGCCGTTCGCGAGACCGCGGCCGGTCTCGCCGACGTGCTCCGCCAGCAATTTCGCGGTCGCCGGAAATGAGACCGACTCGCCGACGCCGAGCAGAAGCCGGCAGCCGAAGAGCGCGACGAAACCGGCGGTCAGACCCGTCACGACGGTCGCGAACGACCAGACGAGAAAACCAGCGAGCAAGACGCGGCTCGCACCGTAGCGCTCGACGAGCCATCCGACGACCGGCTGCATCGGCACGTACGTGATGAAGAACGCCGAGAGCAAGAAGCCCAACTGCGATGCATTGAGGCGGAGCTCGGCCTTGATCAGCGTCGCGGCCGTAGCGAGATTCCCGCGATCCACGTAGTTGATGAGGATCGCGAGCCCGAGCAAGACCAGCATCGCCGTAACCGGCCGCGGCCGCATCGGGCGCGCGTTCAACGCCGGTGCAAGAAAGCCCCGGGAGAGTCTCCCGGGGCCTTTGCGAATTCGCTCGCGCGAGTTCTTAGTTGTGGGAGGCTCCCGCCGGCTCCGCCTTCTTCTGAGCGTCGGGCGCGAGCGAGAACGCCTCTTCGGCGACGCGCATCGCGAGCGCTTGCACGTCGGTGATCGCGGCGAGCCCCTGCCCTGAATCCGGGAGCGACTTCTTCAGCGTCTCCGCACGCTCTTGAGCGACGAGCGCCTCTTTCTCGGTCGCTTCGTGCGCGGCTTGGGCGGAGGCGACGAGTTCGGCGGCCTCGGTCTCTTCGCGAGCCGCGTCGCGCTCTTTGGCGGTGGCTTCCTTGACGCGGGTCTCGCATTGTTCGAGCGTTACCGACGTCTTCTTCACCGCCTGCTGTGCGACGCGAAGTTTCTGCTCGAGCTCGGCGGCCTGCGCCTTCGCCGTCTGGGCGTCGGTGCGCGCCGCGGTCAGCAGAGCGCCGGCATCTTTGCACTCCGTCACCGCAGCCTTGTGGCGCTCGGCCGCGCTTGCCGCAGCGTTCTTGGCCTGCTCCGCGCGTGCGAGTGCTGCGTCGGCTTTCTGACGCGCGGCTTCGTACGCGTGGATTGCCTCGGTCGCATGCGTCTCGCTCTTGAGACGCTCTTCGAGAAGAACGACCTCGCGCAGCAGCGCCTCGGCAGCCTTACGCTGTTCCGCGACGACGCGTTGCGCCGCGGTCAACGAACCCGGCGTTGCCACCGGGGCCTGGGCGACCGGGGCGGTTGCCGGAGCAGCCGCTTGTGCGGGCGCCGCAGCCGGCTTCGTCTGCGCGGGCGGCGGCGCCGCGGCTTGGGCCGCCGCTTGGGCCGCGGGTTGCGCGGCCGCCGGCGCCGGTTTTGCCGGCGCGACAGCCTCCGCTTTTACCGTAGGCGGTGCGTGGGAATCTTTTGTCTCTTCCTTGGTTGCCGCCGCCGGTGCGGCTGCTTGTGCCGGCGCCTCTTCCGCCTCTTGAAGAGTGCTGCGTCTCAGATCCGCCAATGCGTTCCGAAACCGCACAATCTCGGGATCGGTACCGTCTTCCGCGGCGTCCGCTCCGTTTCGCGTCTTGCGTGCGCCGTTATCGCGGACTAAGTTTTCGAACTGGGCCTTCCAATTGCTGAACATCGTAACGCTCCCGAGCGGCTTGAATAAAAGGTCGAGAAATGACCTAAGAGGCGCCCGGCAAAGGACGCTCCCACCGCCGATTATGCCATCGCGTCGGGGAACCCGTCAACCAGAGGGCACCCCTTCCCCCCGGAGCGCCGCCCGGGCGGCCCGTCGTCGGCCCTCCAGGACGTCCGGTATCTTCGAGAGTTCCGGGCGCTCCGCCATGACCGGGTGCGCTCCCGGACGGCCCTGCGGAAGGGAGCGGGGTCACGGCGCCGGAGCCGCTCCCAGTGCGTCGACGACGAGCCGAGCCGCCGCGATGTCCTCGCAGGCGAGTCCGACTGACTTAAAGACGGTCGTCCGCTCGGGCGTCGCGACCCTCGTCCCGGCGAAGATCTCGCCTGCTTCGGCGTAGATGGTCGCGCCCGCGAGCAGCACGTCGCCGGCCTCCCTCTCCGCGGCCTCCCGCGAATCGACGACGACGGTGTTGCGCATCGCTTCGTCGTCGAGCTCCCGCCAATCCGGACGCGACGATCCGACGGCGTTCACGTGCGCGCCCTGTTTCAGCCACGCTCCCTGGAGAATCGGCTCGCGGGCGGCGGTCGCGGTTACGACGACGTCGGCGCCGCGCACCGCCGCCTCGGGCGAGGCGACGGCGGTCACGCCGCGGTCGCGCGCGAACCGTTCCGCGTGCTCCGCGTTGCGGCTCCAGATCCGCACCTCGGAGAACGAACGAACGCGCGAGAGCGCGTCGAGGTGCGAGTGCGCCTGCACCCCGCTGCCGAGTAACGCGAGGACCCGGCTCTCTTGCGACGCCAAGTGCTTCGTGACGGCCGCGGAGACCGCCGCGGTGCGCATCTCCGTAATCAAGCGGCCGTCCATCGCGGCGAGCGGCTGACCATCCGCCGTGCGATAGAGCAGGATCGTCGCGTTGTGCGTCGGGACGCCCGTGTCCGCATTAACCGGATAGAACGTCACGAATTTCAGCCCCATCACGTCGCCCATCACGGCGGGCATGACGCCGAGATACCGCTTCTGCTCCTCGATCGTCAGAACGTTGCGCACGGGTTGCATCACGCCGCCGCTCGAAAACTCCGCGAGCGCGCGCTCCATCGCCGCGATGAGATCCTCCCATCCCAGCAGACGCCTGACCGACGCTTCGTCTAAGTAGATCAGCGGGGCGAAGCTAGCCCTTCGAGCCGGGATACTTGTAGCGCATCACCTTCGTCAGGTCGATCCCGCGAACGATGCCGTTGGCGTGGTACGCCAGCCCCCACGAATCGATTGACGACATATCCGGGAAGATGCACGCCTCGAGCGTCTGATCTTCGGAGTTCTTGTTGTACCAGCCGCCGCCGTTGCCGGCGGTTCCGCCGAATTGGTCCGAGCCGCCGAGAAGCGTGCAGTAACACGACGCCGGGTTGCCCTGGCACGATCCGGTCGGAGGCGCGAGGATATAGGCAAGCGCCGCGAGCGACGGTTTCGTCGTATAGAGCGTGCTCAGCAAGATATGAATGCGCGAACCGTCTTTCTTGCTCGTGTATTGGCAGAAGCTGCGTTCGCCGGCGAGCCGCAGCGGGCTCGAGCCGTTCGTGCCGTAGAGCGGATAGCGAACAAAGACCTCGCCCTTCGTCTGCTTGCAGTACGCGGCCGCTGCCGACGCATCCGCAGAGGCGAATTCGCCGCCGGTCAACTGCGCGACGCTCGCGCCGGCGCCTGCACCGGTGCTGCCGACGCCGCCCCCGCCGCATCCCGTAATCAAGAGCGCTGCAACCGCAAGCGCCAAACCGTTTAAACTCTTCATCTCTTCCTCCGCCCGAAGTCGTCGTTCGAAACTCGCTCAACCGGTAGTCGGCGTTCAATCCGGTGGCCCCTTCCGGAGACGAACCCCAGGCCCGCCGAGGTTGCGCTGTGCTATCATCGCTATCTGATGCCGTCGAAAGCCGCGTTTGCCGTCGCCCTGCTCTGCTGTACGTCGTTCGCCTCGGCGGCGACGCCGCCGACCCTCGGCGAAGACGACTACAAACGCCTGGCCGTCCTCGGTTCGCCCGCAATCTCTCCCGATGGTAAGCAGGCCGCGGTCGTCGTTTCGCGCGTCGTCTGGGACGAAGACCGCCGCGACAGCGACCTGATCGCGGTCGACGTCGCAACGCGCGAGCAGCGCACGCTCGCGACCGGCCTGCGGGGTCTCTCGAGTCCCGCATACTCGCCCGACGGAACGCGCATCGCGTTCGTCGCCGACGAGGGGACCGGCAGCGCGGCCGAGTCGCAGATCTTCGTCGAACCGCTCGAGGGCGGCGCGCCGAAGGCGGTGACGCACGTCAAAGACGGCGTCGACGCGTATTCGTGGCGACCCGACGGCGGCGCGATCGTCTACGCGGCGAACGATCCGGAGCCCACGCGCACGGGAGCGGACCGCTTCCGCGACAGCTTCGTCTTCACGACCGAGCCGATCGTCGCGCAGTCGGCGCCGCGCCCCGACCATCTCTTCCTCCTCGATCTCGGCGACGGGACGACGGCGCAACTGACCTCGGGCGAGCAGAGTTTCTGCGGGGACTCGATCTCGTGGTCGCCCGACCAGAAGACCATCGCCTTCACGCTCTGCCGAAACGCGATCCTGAACGACGAGAACTACTCGCGCGCGGTCGTGCTCGACGTTGCGAGCAGAGAGGTGCGCGCGCTAACCGGACGCTCGATGTGGGAGGGCGATCCGATCTTCTCGCCCGACGGCGCGCACATCGCCTATCAGTATTCCAACGGCGACCCGCAGATAAATCTCAACCTTCTCTACGTCACGACCCCGCGCGGAGGAGTCGGGTCGCCCATCTCCGGCGCGATCGGCAGGCCGATCGGCGACGCCGTTTGGTCGCGCGACGCGAAGAGCCTGATCGTGACCGCACCGCAGGGCACGACGAACGCGCTCTATCGCCTCTCGCTCAACGGCGCGTACGCGCGCATCCCGATCGGCGACGTCGTTCCCGGGATTCCGCTCTCGACGACCGGCGGCGCCGAGTCTCCGTCGCTCGGCGAGGCGCTCGCGCCGGACGGGACGCTCGCGTTCGTCGCCACGTCCACGTCGCAGCCGCTCGAACTCTACGCGTACTCGCCCGCAAGCGGCGCGACGAAGCTGACCGGCTTCAACGACGCGTTCGCGCAGTACGCGCTCGCGACGGCGCGGCGCGTGACGTTTGCGACGACGACCGGCGTCACCGCGGACGGCGTGCTCTACGAGCCGCCGGGCTTCTCGCCGGAGAAAAAGTATCCGCTCGTCGTCTACATTCACGGCGGCCCAACCGACGCATCCATGACGATCTTCGATTTCTGGTCGCAGGTCATGGCGGCGCACGGATGGCTCGTGCTGCGCCCGAACTATCGTGGCAGTCCGAACCTCGGGCTGAAGTATCAGCGCGGGGTTCTCTACGACCTCGAAGACGGCCCCGGCAAGGACGTCATGGCGGCCGTCGCCGCCGTTCGCTCGCGCGGGATCGTCGATCCGTCCAGAATCGCCGTCTGCGGATGGTCGTACGGCGGCATCATGACCGCGTGGCTGATCTCGAAGTACCACATCTGGAGCGCCGCGGTCTCGGGCGCGTCGGTCAACGATTGGATTACCGATTACGGCACGGCCGACGACAGCCTCGGCGACGCCGACCTCTTCCACGGTTCGCCGTTCACCGGTGACGCGGCGGAGTGGCGCCGCGCCTCGGCGATCACCTACGTCCGCGACGTCACGACGCCGGTGCTGATTCTCTCCGACGTCGGCGACAACCGCGACCCCTTCGCAACGTCCTCGATGTATTGGCGCGCGCTGCGCGACAACGGCAAACCCGCGGTGCTGCGCGTCTGGCCCGTCGCGGGACACCTGCCGGGCGATCCCGTGCGCCTCGTCGACGTCTACCACTATTGGATCGATTTCATCGCCGCGCATTTTAAGTGATGCGCGAGCGGCACAGGGAGACGCTGCGTAGCGTCGTCACGACCTTCGCTCCTGCCGATGCGCGCGTCGATCGCATAACGGAGCTCGCGGCGGCGGCGATTGACGGCCTGACGCCCCGACGGCGCGCGGAGCTCCTCATGCTGCTCGCCCTGCTTCGCCTGCCGATGCGTGCCGGCGACGCCGCCCGCGAGGCCGCGCTGAACGCGCTCGCGCGCGCGCCGGTCGCAAAACTGCGAACCGGGTTCGCCGCACTAAAGCGGCTGGCGCTCTTCCTCGCCTATGCCGAGAGCGAGCCCGGCAGCGAGAATCCCACGTGGAAACGCATCGGTTATCCCGGCCCGCGCGGGGACGGGCGCGCGGGCGCGGCGGCGCTGCCGCTCGCGGTGGCGAGCGACGGCGAGATCGTTCGCGCCGACGTCGTCGTGATCGGCAGCGGTGCCGGCGGTGCCACCGCCGCATCGTCGTTCGCGCGCGCCGGCAAGCGCGTCGTCGTGCTGGAGGCGGGCGGCGCGTACGACGCAGCGTCGTTCACGCAACGCGAAATCTCGATGGCGGATCTCTATCTCGATCGCGGCCTGACGTCGAGCAGCGACCTCGGCATCGCGATCCTCGCCGGCGCGACGCTCGGCGGCGGAACGGCCGTCAACTGGTGCACGTCGCTGCGGCTACCCGAGCGGATCGCTGCGGAATGGCAGGAGCAGAGCGGCATCGAGCGGCTCGGCGCGGAGCTCGAGGCGCACTACGCGGCCGTCGAGGCGCGCCTCTCGATCGCGCCGGCCCTGACGCACAACGCGAACAACGCCGTGATCGTCGAGGGTGCGCGAGCGCTCGGGGTGGACGCCGAGGCGACGCCGCGCAACGCCTCGCCGGAGTGCGGCGCCGGCTGCGGGTACTGCGGCTTCGGCTGTTCCTACGAAAAGAAACACTGTGGCGTCGCCGTCTTCTTGCCCGACCTCGCGGCGAGCGGCGGCGCGATCTACGCGAACGCCGCCGCGCAGCGAATCACGATGCGCGGGTCTCGCGCGCGAGGCGCGATCGCGCTGCAGACCGGCGCCTCCGGCTTCGCGCGCTTCGAAGTGGAGGCAGCGTGCGTCGTCGTCGCCGCGGGCGCGCTGCGGACGCCCCAGCTCCTCGCGCGCAGCGGCGTGCGCCATCCGCTGCTCGGCAGGCGCCTCTTCCTTCATCCGGTCTCGTCGGCGATCGCCGAGTTCGACCGGCGCATCGAGCCCTGGAACGGACCGATGCAGAGCGCGCACTCCGACGCGTTCAACTATCGCACCGGCAACTACGGAACGAAGATCGAAGCCGCCCCGGCCCACCCCGGGCTCGCAGCGCTCGCTCTGCCTTGGACGAGTCGTGCCGAGCATGCCGAAATGATGGAGCGGATGCCCAACGTCGCCACGCTGCTCGCGCTGACGCGCGACCGCGACCCCGGCCGCGTCGGCCTCGACGACGAGGCCTCGATCGAGTATCGCCTCTCGGCGCACGACGGGGAGAACCTGCTCGCGGGCCTGCGCGGCCTCGTCGACCTCGCGTTCGCCGCCGGAGCGGTGCGCGTGACGACGCTGCACGCTACGCCGATCGCGGTCGAGGCCGCGCAGTGGACGCCGCGCTTTCGCGACGAGTTCGCGGCGCGGCTGCGCAGGATCGGCGTCGCGCCGAACCGGCAGATCCTCTTCTCGGCACATCAGATGGGAACGGCCGCGATGGGCTCCGGCCGCGTCCGCGGCGTCGTCGATCCGGCCGGATGCGTCTGGGAGTGCGAGAACCTGCTCGTGGCCGACGGATCGCTCTTTCCGCAGTCGAGCGGCGTCAATCCAATGCTAACGATCATGGCGATGGCGAGCCGCGTCGCCGCTCAGAATGGAGGAGCATGACACTCACCGCTTACGTCTTCATCTTCGCGGCGGTCGCCGTCACGATCCACTCGATCTTCCGCAAGTTCGTTCCGGCCGACCTTCTCATCGAGCAGCACGAGGTCGCTGGATTCCTCGTCTCCGTCGTCGGGGTGCTCTACTCGGTCGTGCTCGGATTCTTGGTGGCCGCGGTTTGGGGCGGGTTCACGGCGGCGCAGCAGACCACCGACCTGGAGGCGGGCTATCTCTCCGACGCCTTCAACTTTGCCGGCCAGGTGCGCGAGCCGTCGCGCGAGCGGATCCAGCGTCTGCTCGCACGGTATGCGATCGATGTGAGGGACAGCGATCCCGCGTACGCGGAGCACGGTGCGCAGGATCCGCGTGGCTTGGCGCTGCTCACGCAAGCCGTGCACGCGACGCTGGCGATGCCGCCGGCGCCGCCGAACGCAACGCTCGGCGAAGCCCTCGACAGCAACACGATCCGCACCGCGCTGATCGGGAGCCTGCGCAACGTCGGCGACATGCGCCGAATTCGGCTCGTCCAGACGCAGAGCCATCTGCCCCGCGTCATGTACGTCTCGCTCCTCGTCGGCGCGGCGATGGTGCTCGCGTTCGCGCTCTTCTTCGGCGTTCGCAGTTATTTCAAGCAGATGGCGATGACGGCGCTCGTCGCCGGCGCGATCGGTCTCTTCTTGGGGCTCGTCGTCGAACTGAGCACCCCGTACGCCGGGACCTTCACGGTCTCACGCGATGCCTGGACCTTCGTGATTGAGAATAACCAGCTGGAGAAATTCGCGAAGTAGCCGGGCGAGCGGGGGAAAGCCGGCCCCCCCGCGGAAACGCCAGCCGAGAGAGTTCTTAAGCGCTTAACGGAGGAGATTCTTAATGCGCCTACTCAGCACCGCGCTCGTGCTCGTGATCGCAGCCTTCGCTATCACGGCGTGCAGCAGCAAGTCAGATTCGAGCTCGTCGAGCGAGGCGAGCGCCGCGGCCAGCGCCCCCGCCGAATCGAGCGCGCCCGCCGAGGCGAGCCCCGCCGCAAGCTCGGCCACCGGAGACGTTCCGGCGTACCCTGGCGCCGTCACGCAAGCCTCGGGCAGCGGCTCCAACATGGGCGCCACTGCGACCGGCACCGTGATGTCGACGGACGATCCGTTCGACAAGGTCTACGCGTGGTACCAGCAGCACCTGCCGTCGGGTTCCGAAAAGTCGCACGTCACCGCACCGGTCGAGAGCGCCGTCTTCACGCTGGGCGCGACCGGCGGCGAGCAGACCTCGGTAACGCTGACCGCATCGGGCGGTAAGACGATGATCACCATCGGCAAGGTCAAGATGTAACGCAGCCTCGATTCCCCCAACGTAGTAACCCCCCGGCCCTCGCGAGGTTCACCGCGAGGGCCGGAACGCAGGGTCGGGCGCCCGTAAGGAGGATGCATGCTGAGATTGAGCGTGATGCTCGCACTGATCGCCGCGCTCGTCGCGGCGCCGACGGTAACGATCGCGGCTTCCCAAGAGAGCGACGTCATGGCTGCCGTCAACCAGTTCGTCGACGGCTTCAATAGAGGCGACCAGAGAGCGGCGACGTCTGCGTGCGCCGCGCCGGCGTCGATCGTCGACGATTTTCCGCCGCACGAGTGGCAGGGACCCACGGCCTGCGCCGACTGGTACGCTGCGTATCTCGCGGACGCCAAGAAGGAAGGCATAACCGACGGCGTCGTCAAGCTCGGCAGCCCGTGGCACGTCATGGTGACCGGCAGCCGCGCGTACGTGGTAGCACCCGCGACCTTTACGTATAAGGTTCATGGAAAGCCGACGAAGGAAGGCAACGCCGTCTTTACCGTCGCGCTGCAGAAGCTCGGCGCCGGCTGGCGGATCACCGGCTGGGCCTGGTCGCAACACTGAACGAATCCGAGCGGCTCGCCGCTCTCGGGTACCGGCAAGAGCTGTCGCGAGTACTCTCGCTCTTCGACAACTTCTCGGTAGCGTTCAGCTACCTGAGTCCGATGGTGGGAATCTACTCGCTCTACACGCTGGGCTTGGGCACGGGCGGGCCGCGCTATATCTGGACGATCCCGATCGTCGTCGGCCTCATGATGCTCGTCGCGCTCGTCTTCGGCGAGCTCGCGAGCGAGTATCCGCTCTCGGGGGCGCTCTACCAATACGGGAAATACACCGTCGGTCCGCGCTACGGGTGGTTCATCGGATGGATCTACGGTTTCGCGCTTCTCGCGACGGTGGCGTCGGTCGATTCCGGCGCGGTCGGTTACGTCGCCTCGCTGTCGAACGTCTGGTTCGGGACGAAACTCGATCCGGCGAACCACGTGACGATCTTCGCGATCGCGGGCGGCATCATCGTCCTCTCCGCGATCCTCAACTGGATCGGCGCGAAGATCATGGGGCGGGTCGGGCGCTTCGGCGTCTACGTCGAGACGATCGGAACGTTCGGCGTCTTCTTGGCGCTCGCCATCGCCGGCTTCCATCACGGCTTCGGCTTTCTCTTCTCCACCGCCGGCGTCGAGCACGTCGGGAGCAATCCGCTCGGTCTGAACTTCGGCGGTAACTGGTGGACCGGCGCGGCGCTCGTCGCCGTTCTCGCCAACGTCTACATCTTCTACGGCTTCGAATCCGCCGGCGCCATCTCCGAGGAGACGATCGAGGCGCAGCGCCAGGTGCCGAAGGCGATGCGCACCGCGCTGCTCTACGGCGGCATCGCCTCGTTCGCTTTGGTGGCCGGCCTGCTGCTCGCTACGCCGCCGGGCGGCATCGGGGGCGTCGTCAGCGGCGGCATCAACACGATCCTCGCGACGCTGCCGGGATGGCTGCAGACCTTCTTCCTCGTGATGGTGATCGTCGCGTTCTTCAGTTGCGGCACGGCGGTGCAGGGCGCCGGCGCACGCGTCGCCTACGCGCTCGCTCGCGACGGCGCGCTGCCGCTCAGCGGCCGGATTCGCGCGATCTCGCCGCGCCACCGCACGCCTGCCAACGCGATCCTCGTCGGCACGATCGTCCCCTTTCTCTTCCTGCTGCTCGTCCTGATAAATCCGAGCACGAACGTGCGCATTCTCTGGTTCGACTATCCGGCGCACGTCAACGCGTTGTACGCGCTCGTCTCCTTCGCGACGTCCGGCATCTACCTGGCCTTTTTACTCACCGTGCTCGGAGCCGCCGTCGCGCGACTGCGCGGATGGGTTCCGGGCGGTGCCTTTAGGCTCGGGCGATGGGGATGGCCGGTCACGGCCGGCGCCGCGGTCTACCTGCTGCTGATGCTCGCCGACATCGTCTGGCCCAGCCCGCTGAGCAGCGGCCGCGCCGTCTTCAACTACGGATGGGTCACGCTGCTCGTCATGGCGGTCATCGTCGCGGCGGGAGCGATCTACGAGGCGCTCGCGCGCCCCGATCGCAACGTCGCGTCAAAGACGACCTGATCCCAGAGCCAGAGGCGCTCGAAAAACTCGCGCGCATGTTGTAGATCGCCGCTCTCGCCGCAAATCTGCGCGATCGAGCGCTCCCCGTCGATCGCCGCGAACAGAGCTTCCTGCGCGGAATCAATCGGCAGATACAGGTCGGTGTAGGTGTGGTTGCGGTTGATCAGCACCGCCGCCGCGCCGGCCGGAAGACGTTCGCGCACCGCGACAGTCCCCTCGCGGCGCATCGGCACGTAGCGGAGCCATTGGTCGCCGCCGAAGTCGATCGCTCGGATCGCAGGAAGGTCCGTTCGGTACGCGACGACTGCGTGCCGAACCATCGTGCCGCGAAAAAGCTCGAGCATCGCGTACTGCTCGCGCTCGGGCAGCGTGGCGAGCCTGGCGGCGTGCGGCGTCCCCGCGATCGCGCCGCAGACGGGGAGATACGGTGCCTGGCGGATCCAGCGGCCGAAAGCCAGATCGGCGCCGCGCAAGAATTCGAACAATTGCGCGACGGAGTAGGCGCGGTCGATTGGATGGAGCAGTGCATCGGCCAGCGCGTCTTTGTTCGAAAAATCCGGCGAGGACCGGAGCAACGGCACGATCGGGTGGTCCGGCGGCAGCGCGCGCAGGCTCTTCGCAAGATCGTCGATCTCGGCCGCGCTCCATCCGATGCGCAGCCGGCGGCAGTACTCCTGCAACATGTAGACGCCGGCGCGTCCGTACGGCGCGTAGACCATGAGGTGCATCGCACCGCCGGGCGCGAGCGCCTCCCGCAACGCGCTCAGCCCCGCATCGGGATCGGGCAAGTGATGGAGCACGCCGGTGCAGACGACGCGATCGAAACGCTCCCCAAGCTCGGCCGCACGCTCGACGGATAGGCGCCGAAGCTCGAGGTTGACGAGGCCGTGCTTGCGCTTCAGGTCGGAGGCGAAAGCGATGCTCGCCTCGCTGAGGTCGATGCCGACGACCCGCGAACGGGGCCACCGGACGGCATAGTGCGCCGCCTGCGTCGTGCCGCAGCCGGCGACGAGAATCGCGCGGTCGTCGCGATAGCTTTCGCCGGGCCAAAAGAGATGCGACTCGGCCCGCCGCCGCCGGTCGTCCCACGTCCCGCGATAGGCATCGAGATCGTCGGCCGGCGGCGGGTATGGGTGGCTTTCGTAAAAGCCACCCACCAACTCGCTAGCCGTGGGGCGTGTTCACCTGTTCCATGACGGAGTCGAGATTGAACGACGCGGGTTTTTGCCGCGGCGGGAACTTCTTGAAGCCCTCGATCTGCTCGGCGACGACCGCCTGCATCAGATACATCTGCGGGATGTGGTCCACCGCCCAGTCCCAGTACGTATTCGAGTTAAAGTCCGCTCGCTCGAACGGGTCGCGCCGCAAATTGACGATATGCGGCACGCGCAGCTTGACGAAGGGCTCGGCCCAGAGCTGCATCTGATTCGCGCGCTGGACGGACAAGTTGAACTTGTAATCCCCGACGCGCACCGCGATCACTTCGCCGTCGTCGCTGAAGTAGATGATATGGTTTCTCGGGCTCGTCTCCGACGCGCCGGAGAAGTACGGAATCATGTTATAGCCGTCGAGATGGACGTTGAACTTCTTCCCGTCCACCGTGCACCCGTCGAGGAGCTGCTGCTTGACGTCCGGATTTCCGGCCGCGGCGAGCAGCGTCGGGAACATGTCGATATGGGAGACGATCTCGTTGTAGATCGCACCGGGCTTGATGACGCCCGGCCAGCGGATGAAGCACGGGACGCGCCAGCCGCCCTCCCAGTTCGAGTCCTTCTGGCCGCGGTACGGCGTGTTGGCGCCGTCCGGCCACGTGTCGTTCTCGGGGCCGTTGTCGGTCGAGTACATGACGATCGTGTTTTCGGCGATCCCCAGCTCGTCGAGCTTATCGAGCATCATCCCGATCTGCTCGTCGTGCACGACCATCCGGTCGCTGTAGGGATCCTGGCCGCTCTTGCCGATGTTCTTCGGCGCGACGTGCGTGCGGAAGTGCATCGCCGTCGAGTTATACCAAAGGAAGAACGGCTTGTCGGCTTTCGCCTGTTTCTCCATCCACGCAAGCGCGCCGGCCGTGATCTCCTCGTCGATCGTCTCCATGCGCTTCTTCGTCAGCGGACCGGTGTCTTCGACTTTTTGTTTTCCTACGCGGCCCCATCGCGGATCCACCGTCGCGTCGTCCTTGTCGGTCGCCCAGCAATGCAGGACGCCGCGCGGTCCGAACATCTCTTTGAACTTCGGATCCTTCGGATAGTCGGGAAGCTCCGGTTCTTCCTCGGCGTTGAGATGGTAGAGGTTGCCGAAAAATTCGTCGAAGCCGTGAACCGTCGGCAGAAACTCGTTGCGGTCGCCGAGGTGATTCTTGCCGAACTGTCCGGTCGCGTAACCGAGCGGCTTCAATAGCTCGGCGATCGTCGGATCTTCCGCCTGCAGGCCGACCGTCGCTCCTGGCATGCCGACTTTCGTCAGGCCGGTGCGGATCGGGTTCTGACCGGCGATGAAGCAGGCGCGACCGGCGGTGCAGCTCTGCTGCGAGTAGTAATCGGTAAAGAGACCGCCTTCGTGCGCCACGCGGTCGATGTTGGGCGTCCGATATCCCATGCTTCCGTTGCTGAACCTGCTGAGATTCCAGATGCCGATGTCGTCGCCCCAAAGGATGAGGATATTGGGTTTCTTCGCTGCCATATGGGATCAAACTCTCCTTCACGAGTCCGAGGGATTCCGCGATGCGGACCAGGGTGTTTGGAGCGCCGTTGCCCATTCCCTATCCGCACAGCGAAGGACGCGCCACATAATCGCGCCGTATCTAAGGCCCCATGCAAAAGATCACGCGCCTCTCACTATCGGCTATCGCTCTCTCGCTTGCTGCTTTCGTCGCACCCGCGAGCGCGCAGGCGCCCGCATCGTCCCCGACTCCCGCGGCGAGCGCGAACCCTACGTTCATGGACCGCCAGTACGACGGGCGCGCGCACCTCATGCTCGCGCCGTACATCTGGGGCCCGACGATCAAGGCTAACTTTCAGTTTTCGATCCCGACGCTCTCCGGGCGCCCGCGCGGGATCGCCCAAACGTCGGTTCTCGTCGGGCCGAGCGACTATCTGCCGAAGCTCAACACTGCGGGCATGATGTCCCTCGATTTTCGCAAGAGCGATTTCGACCTCTTTGCCGACGCGATCTATCTCAACGCCTCGACGACCGCGACGATCTACGGAAACGTGAACGGGCCGCGCGGCAGAGTTCAGATTCCCGTCACCGTCGATAGCTCGGCGCACATCACGACCGCGATCTGGGAAGTCGCGGCCGGCTATACGTTCGCGCACGGTCACAACGCCGATCTCAGCGGCTTCGTCGGCGTGCGACAGTTCCCGATGAATCTTAACGCGGACTATACGGTGACGATCGGCAAGCGGGGTATCCTCGCGCCGACCGGCTCGATCGGCACGGCCGATTACACGAACGACGTGATCTGGGGCCTGCGCGGTAAGGCCTTCTTCGGCGACGACCGCTGGTACGTGCCGTACTACTTCGACGTCGGCACCGGAACGAACAATCAGACCTGGCAGGCCTACGGCGGCGCCGGCTATGCCTTCCCGCACGGTCAAACGTTCGTCGCCCTCTGGCGCGCGTTGAACTACAATCAGTTTCATCCGACCGCGCACGTGCAGAAGATGAGCCTTGCGGGTCCGCTCTTGGGTTACACCTTCAATATTTAGAGAAGTCTAGTCACGCACGCACCGAAAGCCGACGTGCGACATTCCGGTGTCGATCATCTGCGGCGAGCGCGCGGCCGGGCGAAAACGTAAGCAGTACTCCGGCGAGCAGAGAAACGATCCGCCCTTGAGGACTCTGCGCGGAATTCGCGTCGCCGGCTGACAGGCGTCGTAGCTGCGTTCGCGGGCTGCCGCTCCGCCGGCGCAGCACGGCGACTCCAGTTCCGTGCGATCGGCGACGTACCAATCGCTCGTCCATTCCCAGACGTTGCCCGCCATGTCGTAGAGACCGAAGCCGTTTGCGGCGAAACTGCCGACCGGCATCGTACCGGGCCCGCGCTTTGCCGTGCTCCGATACGGAAAGTTGCCCTGCCACGTGTTCGCCGCGGGAACGCCTCCCGGCAGCATCTCGTCGCCCCAGACGAAGTCCTTTCCATCGAGACCGCCGCGCGCGGCAAACTCCCACTCCGCCTCGGTCGGCAGACGTTTGCCGGCCCAACGCGCGTACGACTCGACGTCCTCGTACGCGACGTGCACGACGGGATGGTCGGGACGCGATTCGATCGAGCTGCCCGGACCCTCGGGATGCTTCCAGCACGCACCTGGAACCCACGACCACCACTGCATGAAGTCGCGCAGATTCACCGGCCCCGGCGTCATGTGAAAGCAGACCGCACCGGGAACGAGATTCTCGGCCGGCGCTCCGGGAAAGTCGTCGGGATTCGGTTCGCGCTCGGCGATCGTAGCGTACCCGGTCTTGCGAACGAACTTCGAGAACTCCGCGTTCGTAACCGCGTACGGATCGATCCAAAATGCCTCGACGCTAACCTCGCGCACGGGCGCCTCTTCGGGATAGAAGCGGTCCGAGCCCATTCGAAACGTCCCGCCCTCGATTCGAACCATGCCGTCCAGCATCGTCGGGCTCATCCAAAGGTCTCGCTTTCTCTGTACGGTTTGTAGGTGTAGCCGGCGTCGCGGAGCTTGCGCAGCCGAGTGAAGACTTGCGGCGTCGGCTCGAAGACGGCGTTGAGGGCGGGCCAAAAGCCCCCGTAGGTTCGTTCTTGCGCGAGGTAGTCCTCGACGTTCACGCCGTCCATCAGGCGGCGCCCCACCGCGTTGATCAGCAAGCCGCGAAAGCCGGTCGGCGAGAGCTCCGCGCCGTAACGATCGCGCGAGAATATACGCGCCCGCTCGAGCGGCGTGCGAAACCACTTGACCGACGAGACGTACGTGAGCAGCATCTCGTTCCACACCGCGGTCTGCTGGAGCCGGATCGCCCCCAACTCGTGCGCGATGACGAAGGAGATCACGTCCATCGTCTTGCGCTCGTCGATGTCGAAGATGCTCTGATGCAGCACGATGTAATTCTCACGCCACGACGAGAAGGTCTGGGAGTACGGCGCGATCGAGCCCGACGTCAGAAAGAGTTCCGGCGGTTGCGCCATCCCCAGCCTGCGGCAATGGTCCTGCAGCACCGCGTAGACCTCGGGAAACTGCCGCGGCGAGAGCCGCACGGAGTTGCCGCGGATCGTCGCCTCGCGGCGATTGCGGGTGAGGACGAGCAGCGGTACGCCGACGAGCGCGGTGATCGCAATCGCCCGAAGAAAGCTCAGCTCTTTGTTTACGATCGGATGCTCCTTCAGCCACGGCGGATTGTAGACCACCAGGGCGATCGCGGCCGCCATCATCAGGAAGTTGAGGGCGATCGACGCGACGAGGAGCGGCCGTTCCTGCGGATCGCGCAGCCGCGACTCGTCGATCGTGCCCGAGTTACTCGCCGGAGTCCCCGTAGATGATAGCGGTCTTCGTGGTTCCATGCGAGAGATAATCCTTCAGCGGCACTTGCAGCGCTTTGAAGCACTCGTCGGCGGCGCGCTGGCCCTTCTCTTCCTTGCCGTCCTTGTTGAGGACGCGCGTCGAGAAGGCGAACTCCGCGATGAGGGGCTCGAACGTGTCCGGAACGGGGCGAGCCCAGACCGCAAGCGTCGCGTGCGCGCTGACGCCGTGCCCGAACGAGAAGTTGCCGAGCGTGGACTGCAGCTCGAAGACCTTCGCGCCGCCGACGACGGCGAGCGTGTCGTCGGGGTTCAATCCCAGCGACTTGAGGTGCGGCAGCGCCTCGGCGAGTCGCGAGAGCGGAAACTCCGGCAGGATGTCGGGCGACTCGACGATCACGTTGTTCGAGAAGATCGTCGTCATCGTCGCGGGGGCTTCGCCGCGGAGCAGCTCTTCCTTGAACTTCTTCTTCTGCATCGCCGTCATCGTCGTGTCGGTGTTAAACGCGGCGGCTCTATCGTACTCGGGCGCGCGGCATTTGAACGTGAGCTCCCAACTCTCGTCGGGCCAGCCGCCCGGCCGGATCTGGCGGATCCGAAAAATCAGCTTGTTCTTGCGGAGATCCTCGCCCTTCGTATCGTAGAACTGGACGATTCTCAGTTGCGAGTCGAGCGACTCGACCGGCTCGTAGTGAACGCCGAGGCGCCCAGCCAACTCCTCGAGCAACGCGTTAAACTCCAGCACCGCGCGGCGGCTCGCGAATCGCTCCGGCTTGAGCAGCAGCTTGAACTCGCGATGCGTCACGAGCGACGCCGCGGGCGCGCTCTTCTCGGCCTTGCTCATCCCTTGAACTCCTCGTGCAAACCTTCACCTAATTTCTTGCGCGCCTTCTCGCCGGATTGCAGCGGCGGCGGCTCCCACGGCTCCCACTCCTCCCACCCCAACGCCTGCGAGGTGAGACGGAAGCCGAAACCGACGACGAACGCGACCGCCGTCGACGGAATCACGGCCATCCCGAACGTCTGGCTGCAGACGACGTAGGCGATCCCCGTGAGGGCGGCCGCGGTGACGAAGAACTCGCCTCGAACGAGCTGCTTCGGCACGACGTTGCAGGCGACGTCGATGATCCACCGGCCGGCCGTCGTCGCGATGATGCCGATGATCACCGCCGCGATGTACCCGAGGTTCGCAGCGAGCGCGGCCTGCGCGCCGACGATTGCGTACCACGGCAACGAGAACGCCGTCATGAACTGAAAGAGCCCGTCTTTGAATCGCTGCTCTGAGCCGAAGTCGATCGCCAACGCCGTGGCCGCGGCCGCAAAGCACGCGATCAAGTACCAAGGATTTTCGAGCGGCGCCGGGACCTTATTGACCAGGACGTCGCGGACGATGCCGCCCCCAATGCCGCCGGCGTACGCCAGAATCATGACCCCGATCAGCGTGAAATGCTTGTAATGATCGGGCCTCCGGGCGAGCAACGCGCCGTTGAAGGCGTTCGTCGTCGCGGCGATCAGCGAGAGCCAATCTACCGTCGTGAAGGTCCAGATTCCGAACTTCGATAGGATCAGCGGCGTCATATCAGGCCCCCTTGGCGACCGTGCGCGCGAAATAGACGCCGACGATCGTCGTGACGACGAACTGTATGATGAAATAGACCAAGACGGTCGCGACGATGAGCTTGTCGGGGAATGCCGACTCCGCGATCAACGCGCAGATGCCGATGTTGCGCAACGCCGTTCCGAGGCCGAGGATGCGACGGTCCTCGCGCGCCGGCCCGCCCATCGCCCAGCCGACTGCAAACGAGAGCAGGACGATGCAGAGCATCGCCAACATTCCGTGCGAGCCGTAGACCGCGGCGATACCGTGCGCCATCGTCGGCGCCAAAACGGCGAGCAGCCCGATCGCCGCCGCGAAGAAGATCAGTTCGACCGGACGAACGAGCTTCGCCGCCGACGCCGGGGCGCGTCCCGCTACGGCGATGCCGGCCAAAAGCGGCAGCAGTTGGAATAGCACGAGCGTCGACAAGAAACGCGCCATCGGGAGATCGGCCTGGGCTGCGGTCGGAAGAACGAGCGCAGCCGTGACCGGAATCGTCAGAATCGAGAGCGCGGGCAGCAAGAGCGCGAGAGCGACGGCGAGACCGAGCCTCCCGCCTCGCTTTCGCACCGAGGCGAGGACGAACGGCACGCCCGGGGCGATCGCCATCAACAGAAAGCCGGTCGCCACCGGCGCGGGCAGCGCGAAGAGCTTCGCGAGTGCGACGCCGAGAAGCGGAACGATCAGGAAGTTCGCGATCAACGCGCGAGCGATGAGACTCGTGTTCTTGAGGATCGCGACGAGGTGATCCCAGTTGACCTGCAGGCCGGCCCCGAAGGTGAGCGCGATCAGCATGACCGCCGCCAGCAATTTCTCTGGATTCACGGGCCGCTATACTGCCGCGCCCTTTGTGGGGATTCCTGTAAAAGTGCCTAGTTGCCCGTCTTCTTGCAGCTGATCGTTACGTTCGTCGTCTTGCCCTGCGCGTCCGTACCGGTCGAGTTATCGGTCGTCTCCGTATCGCTTACCTTCGTGACGACGTCGGTGCCGCTGCTCCCATCGAGGTTCTTGCCCGTCCACGTTATCGTGCTGCCCTGCCAGCCGGGAGAGGTCGCGATTCCGTAGCTGCCATCCGAGCCGACTTCGACGCCGATCCATTGCTTGATCGCGGGATCGTACCCGGTATAGCTCGTGCTATTGATCGGAAACGTGCGATACTGATCGAACGGCGGCGCGACGTCTTGGGTGACCATCCACATCCCGTCCATGCCGATCGTCGTCGTGCTCGTATCGGGGCGCTGCTTGCCGCGCAGCATCTGCGTGCACGTCCACGTTCCGGTGAGGAACATCATCGAGGAGAAGTCGGGCTTGCTCATCGGAACCGGCGTCGGGGCCGGTGCCGGCTGCGCGACGGTCATCGCGGGAGTCGCAACGAGGCCGATCGCGAACGCGACGGCGCCGAGCGTCCATAATACCGGAGTCTTCATCTGCTCTCTACCTTTCTGAAGTCACGGCGGAAGGAAGCAGCGCATTCGGCGAGGGTTGGCTGCTTCCTGGCTTGGCAGACCTAGGGTGCGACCGTGATGGAGACCGGACCGTTGACGCCGTTGGTGACGGAGCGCAGCGGTTTGCCGCCCGAGGACTGGTAAACCGAGACGGAGCTGGGGCAGGCATTGCCGACGTAGAGGAGGCTCGAGGCGCCCATCGCCATCGTCGTCGGGCACGCGATACCGTCGGTGATGGTGCCGACGAGCGCAAGCGTCGTCTCGTCGTAGATCGAGACGGAATTGTCCTTATAGTTCAAGACGTAGAGCTGCTTCGCGCTCGAAACGAGGCTCAGCGGCGTGCGAACGCCCTTGCGGATCATCGCGCTCGGACTCTTCGTGCCGGGTGCGTAGACCGAGACGGAATTATCGTGATGGTTCGAGACGTAAAGATTGCCCGCGTCGTCAAATGCGAGCGCGTCGGGCGTCCGAACGCCTTTGACGATCGTTCGAATCGGGCCACCCTTGCCGGGCTCGTAAACCGTCACCGTGCTGCTCTTATAGTTCGCGACGTAGATGTCGCCGCCGTTGAAGGCGATTGCTTCGGGTCCCTTGACTCCCTTGACGATCGTCTGCAGCACCTGCGTCGATCCGTGCGCGTAGACGGTGACCGTGTCGTTACCGTTGTTGGCGACGTAGAGCTTCCCCGACGGCGCGACCGCCAGCGCGAACGGCCCGCGCACGCCCTGCGCGATCGTGCGCGCGGGCTGCGTGCTGCCGCCCGCATAGACCGAGACGCTGCTCGGAAAGCTGCCGCTGGCTCTTCCGTAGTTGCCGACGTAGAGGTTGCCGGACTTATCGAGCGCGAGCGCATCGGGATACTCGATGCCGTTCGTAATCGTTCGGAGCAGCGGCTTGCCGCCCGAGGCGTAGACGGTCACGGCGTTGCCGTACCAGTTCGCGACGTAGACGCTGCCGGCGGCTTGCGGCGCGACGCTGTCCGCGGCCGCCGCGCTCGGCGGGATCGGAGCTTGCGACGATGCAGAGCAAGCGGCAAGAGTCAACGCAAAGAACGCAGCGACCAACGATCGGCTCATTCGCGCTCGCTTCGAGTTACGCGATGGAAGGCCTTGCGGCTACCACGAGCGGGGCGCCTGCGAGAGCAGACGGCCCAGCGTACGCACGATTTCGGCGCGGTCCGAGAGCTGCGTCCACTCCGGCGTAATCGTCGGAATTTCGCTCTGGCGCTCGCCGGGAACCATCGTGCTGAGCCGGCCGAGCGGCGTCGCCGGGTACCCCGCAACGGCGCGAAAGAGGAGGTCGGCCCAGAACGCGTTCGCCCACCCGAACTCCGGACGGGTGAAGCGCTGCGGATCGTCGGGATCCACGGACTCGTGCATGAGGCCGTTGAGGGTATCGCTGCGATCGAGCATGTCGATCGCGGCCGCAACGTCCTGCGCGCGCGTCGCGGTCAGCGCGGCGCCGATGATGCCGAGCGGCCAGACCCATCCTTTCGGCGTATGCGGGCTTCCGAGTCCGGTCGCGTAGGTTCCCGTATAGTAGTATGGATCGTCGAAGCTCAGCGTAAAACGCCGAGTGTCGAGGTAGACGGGATCGGCGGTCGCACACCACCCGTACCACGGCAGCGCCGTAAGGTTCGGGACGTTCGCGTCGTCCATCATGTTCTCGTGACCGTAGCCGTCGGTTTCGTAGACGTACATCCAGCCGTATTTCGGATTGAACGTCTTGCCGTAGCGCAAGATGCCCGTCTGCACGGCGCCGGCCAGCGTCGTCGCCTTCGCCGCGAGGTCGTCGTCGCCGAACGCGTCGCGCGCGAACCGGGCGAGCATCCGCATCGCGACGACCGCCATCGCGTTCTGCGGCACGTTGAAGCGATAGGTTACGGGATCGTCCGAGGGCCGGAAGGCGCTCCAGATCATGCCGGTATCCGGATTGTACCGGTCGTGCGTGGGAACCGAATCGGGCCAGACGTACCTGCTGCACGATGCGTGATGCTCCTCGCAGGTCAGCGTCGTCACGATCGTCCGCATCGCGGAGTGCAGCTCGGGCGTGAAGATCGTGCGGTCCCTCGTGCTCGCGTAATAGACGAAGACGAGGAGCACCGGCCACGCCAGCGAGTCGATCTCCCATTTCCGCTCCCAGACGTGGTAGTCGGCGCTGAACGCCTCCGCGTACGGATCGGTCAGGATGTTCTTCGCGTCGCGCTGGATGACGCCGGCGAAGGCCGCGTGCAGCGCCGGGTACTGCTCGGAGAAACGAACGTAGGGAATCGTCTGCGCCGCGGAGTCGCGCAGCCACATCGCGGGGATGTCGCCGGTCTGAACGTACGTCGTGCCATCGCTCTCGCCGAAGAAATCGGCGAAGAGCTCGTGAAACAGCGTCTCGGTCTGAATCGGCCGAACGCCCGACGCGACCGGCACGCCGAGCGTCTGCGCCGACGCGGGGAGGCTCGCGAGCAGCACCGCGAGCGCCGCGGCGACGGCGGCCGCCTTCGACACTCGTTAGCTGAGAAAGACGGGCGCGTCGTGGAGCGCCCCGCTTCCGTCGCGCCAGAGCGCGTACTGCAGCGACTGTTTCTTGTTCATCGAAGCCGCACCGATCTCGCCCTGCATGTTGATCGCGATGACGCAGTACATATCGTCGTGGAGGTTCGGGGCGGTCTTCGCCATGAGGCGCATCACGTCGTTGCACGCCTCCTGCGGATGCGCGCCCTGCGCCATCCTCCCGACGATATACGTCGACGTGCAGTAGTTGGCCATCACGTCGCCGTCTCCGGTCGCCGACGCGGCGCCGACGGACGAATCGGCGTAGTAGCCGCAGCCGACGAGCGGCGAGTCGGCGACGCGCCCCGGAATCTTCCACTCGAGACCGCTCGTCGAACAGCCGGCGACGGCGTTGCCCTTGCCGTCGATCGCGACCATACCGACCGTGTCGTGATGATTCTTGTCGATCCAGAACGTCTCGTGGTTGGGCGTGTTCTTCCATTTCAGCCACGCTTGCAGGCTGTGAGGCGTCAGGAGCTGCTGCGGCTCGAATCCCATCGCGATTGCGAACTGCAGGGCTCCCTCGCCGGCCATCGTCGTATGGCGCGTCTTCTCCATGACGAGCCGCGCGACCGAGATCGGGTTCTTGATCTTGTGCAGGTTGCAAACGGAGCCGGCTCGATGCGTCGTTCCGTCCATGATGCCCGCGTCGAGCTCGACCTCGCCCTGCTCGTTGGGCAGACCGCCGTATCCTACGGTGTCGACGTTCGGATCGTCTTCGACGACGTTGATGCCCTTCTCGACCGCATCGAGCAGCGTTCCGCCGCCGGCCAATACCTCGGCCGCGCGCGCGTTCGCTTCGATGCCCCAATCCCAGGTCGAGAGAAAGACGGGCCCGTCGGAGCCCGCCGCGGCGGGCTTCGACGCCAACGCCGCGGCGGCGATGCCGGTGCCGATGAGGAACGAACGACGGTCGAGACCTTCCATTATAAGGGCGTTCCTTTCTCGTGAAGAGCCGCGGCATACGCGGCTTCGGTCGCTTCGGACGGCGCGATGCCGAGATCGTCGGCGAGCAGCTTCTTGCAGCGCGTGAATGCGCGCGCCGCAGCGCCGCGATTGCCGTCGGAGGCATGCAGCGCGATGAGCTTCCGGTAGAACCATTCGTTGTACGGATCTATGTCGAGGGCTTCCTCGGCGAATTTGATCGCTAGCGCGCGCTTCTCACCGCCGGCATAGACGTCGACGAGGCAGTCGAGCGCGCGTACGAGCAATACCGCGAGTTCGCGGCGCTTGCGCTCGAGCCACGCGTTCTCTTCGCCCGCGAGGAGCGGACGCCGGCAGATCATATACGTCGTCAGCGCGTCGCCGTAGCCGTCCATCGGTGCGCCGCGGTTCTTCGCCGCTTCGGCTAGCTCGAGGTGGATCTCGGCGGCCTCGACGTCGATCCAGGCGTCGGGCGGCAGTTGGAGGCGATAGGCCCCGAACGTTTGATCGATCGCCCCGTCGCGCGGGAGCCCGGCCTTCGCAAAGAGCGCCCGCAGTTTGCTGACGATCGCCGAGAGTCCGGCGGCCCAGGCCTCGGGAAGCTCCTCGCCCCAGAGCCAGTCGGCCAACTCGTCACGCGCGACCGGCCGGCGCCGTTCGCAGGCGAGCATCGCAAAGACGAGCCGCCCCTGGTTGCCCGGAAAGGAGCGCTCGCCCATCACGAGGGTCCCGTTCTCGATTCCTACGGAGCCGGTCACGTAGAGCCGGAGCGCCATGGCGCCATGGCTTTTGCCAAGCATGCGCCAAGTCCTTACCAAAGCGCCTTGGCTACCATTGACTGGAGGATACGAGATGCGAAAGACCATTACGTGCGAGTGCGGGTTCGTGATCGAGGGTGCGACCGACGATGAGTTGGTCCGCCGCGGCCAGGAGCACGCGTCGCAACACCACGGCCTGCAACTATCCCGCGAGCAACTGCTCGCGATGGCGACGCCGGCCGATTGAGCAAAGGAGCGAAATGACCGCAGCGCAACCCACCTTCGATGCAGACCTCTATAAGGAAACGACGCGCAAGCAGTGGCAGAGCGCCGCCGAGGCGTGGAATCGCTGGGGGAGCCTGCTCGAGGCGTGGCTCGGCGAAGCGACCGCCGTCATGTGCGACCTCGCGCAACTCGAGCCCGGGGATCGCGTCGTCGATCTCGCAGCCGGCGCCGGTGGGCAGAGTCTCGCGGCTGCTCGTCGCGTCGGTCCGTCCGGGAGCGTGGTGGCGACCGACATCTCCTCGAACATCCTCGCGTTCGTGCTGCGCAACGCGGAGCACGAAGGCCTGCGCAACGTTCGTACCGTCGTTGCCGATGGGGAGGATCTGCCGTTCGAGGCAGGCTCGTTCGATGCGGCCATTACGCGACTCGGGCTCATCTACTTTCCGAACCGGCAGGCTGCGCTGTGCGAGACCGCGCGAGTGCTCGTTCCCGGTGGACGGTTGAGCGCCGTCGTCTATACGACCGCCGACCGCAACGCCTTCTTCTCGATTCCCGTCTCGGTCATTCGCGAGCGCGCAAAACTTCCGCCTCCGCTTCCCGGACAGCCCGGCCCCTTCAGCCTCGGCGCGGCAGGCGTGCTCGAAAGCGCCTATCTCGACGCGGGCTTTCGCGACGTCGAGGTGCGGACGATCCCGGCGCCGGTTCGGATGGCCTCGGCACAAGAGTGCGTGCGCTTCGAGCAAGAGTCGTTCGGCGCGCTCCACCAGATGCTCGCCGGCCTGCCGGAAAGCGAACGCGCCTCGGTCTGGGACGAGATCCACGAGCGTCTGCGCGCCTTCGAGACGGCCGACGGTTTCGTCGGACCCTGCGAGTTGCTCGTGGCCGCGGCTACCGCGTAACGTAGCGGGCCAGATCGAAGAGCTCGTCGTCGCGAAAGCCGAGCCGGACGTAGAACTCCCGCAGGTGCGGCTCGCGGTGCGGCAACTCGACCATCACGCTCGAAGCCCCGGTTTCGTGCGCGTACGCGATCACTCGCTCGACGAGCCGGCGCCCGATGCCGCGTTTGCGACTCGATTCCCGCACGTAGAGGTCGCTGAGAAACCAGATGCGCTTGCAGTGCCACGACGACCAGAGCGGATAGAGCGTGATGAAGCCCTCCACCTCGCCGCCGGTCGACGCGAAGAAGACGATGCACTCGCCGCGAGCGAGGCGTTCCGTTAGGAAGCGCGCCGATGCGTCGAACTCGGCGCGCCCGGCGAAGAACTGGCGGTAGGCGTCGAAGAGCGGCGCGATCGCGGCGGCATCGCCGGCGCTCGCCTGCGCGATCAGCACGTCGCGGCGCGGCGCATGCCGCGCAAGAATTGGGCTGCCAGCAGTACGGTTCCGTCAATGATCGCGTAGCCGCCGGCGATTGCCGACGGCGGGTTTCCCGAGGTCACGTGCAGCGCGGGCGTGTGCGCGAGCCACGTCCAGCAGTGAAACCACGTGCCGAAGAGCTCGACGTCGCTCGTTGCGATGAAGAGCGCGGCAAAGAACGCGCGGCGCGGGCTCCGGAGCAGCACGTAGGCGAAGAGCGGTAGCCAGACGAGGCCGTGCACGTCGTACCGTCCGGTGAGCGCCGGCAGAACCGTCAAACCCGCGAGAGTCCAGATCGTCGCGACGGCAAGAATACCGAGCGTGAAAGGGCGCTCGTGCCGCCGGATCAGATCCGTGGACGCAAGCGTCAGGCCGAAGACGTAAATCAGGCCGTGACCGAACGGCACGAAGAACGGAATCGCCCCGAAGCGATAGCGATAACCGCCCCACACCTGCGAACCGAGCACCTCGAACCCGGTCGCGACGATCGCGCAGAGCCAGACGATTTTGCGATCCTCGGGCGCCACCCACCGCGCGGTCAGCCAGAGCACGGCGAGCGTAATAAGGCCGAGGACGAATTGATCCGGCCAGGGCGCCCGCGCGAACGAGTCGAGAAAGAGCAGGAACGGTCCGAAGGCAAGCACGCTCCCCAAGACCCAGAGCGAGGGTGGCCGCGCGGCCGAGAGGGCGTTCGCGCTCGTCATTAGATCTTGACTTGGAGCGAGAAGTAGAGGTTGAGCGCGAGCGGATAGTTACCGGAGAACGCATCGCCGTACGACGGCACGAAGCTCTGGGCGAAGTACGGGTTCTCGGGCACGCCGTTCGCCGCCGCGTCGTTCGGGCTCGAGCCGTTATAGAAGTGACCGCCGTTGTAGAAGGTGTTCGACGTGTATCCGCAGATCACGCCGTTGGCCGGATAGGCGCGCGTCCACGGTTCGTTCGATCCGCCGAAACATTGGTTGACGAGGTTCGTCACGACGAAGCGTCCCGAGATCCTCTGCGTGAAATCGTACGTCATCTGCAGGCCGAGATTGAACTGCCAGGGTTGACGGAACTCGCCGAAAGTATCGAACTTCCCGGTCTGCGGGTTGGGGATGTAGAGCGTCCCGGGGTCGGTGCCGTCGCTCGTCAGCGCGTGGCTGCACGAGGTGTAATCCGCCATCAGCGGGTTGACCGTCTTGATTCCGAGACTTCCTTGATTCGCGTAACAGGCGCGTGGATCGATGCCCTGCACGTCGGCCGGCGTGCCGTACGTCGTTCCTTCGAAGAGCTCCATCGCCGGCGTGAGCGCGAACTTGCCGCGACGGTAGTTCAATACGATCGCGAACGTATTTGGCGAGACGTACGGGAAGTCGAGTCCGGGCGCGTACCAGTCGTGCGGGCCGAGCGTCGGCTGCGGCGCCATCGCGTAGTACGGATTGAAGATCGACGACGCTCCGCACTTCGGTGCGGGAACTCCCTTGCCGGTGTCTTTATAGCATTGGGCTCCGCCGCCGGCGCGCGTCAGCGCGTTGAACTCTTGGATATCCTGATTGTACTGATCCACCGGCCCGACCGTGCTGTTCAAATAGTCGTTCCACATCTCGGTCGCGTTCGTGTACGTGTACGAGAACGTGCCGGAGAAGCCGTTCTTGCTAAAATCGCCCTTCGTTACGAGCAACTCGACCCCGTCGACGCGCAGCGTCCCGGCGTTGAACGAGGGGGATACCCCGAGGCTCGGGAGGTTCGGCGTCTCGTAGAGTTGATTCGTGCCCCAGCGGTAGTAGGGCGTGATCTTCGTCGCGACGTCGGTCCCCTTGAAGTGGTGCTCGTACGAGAAGTCGTAGTTGTCGGAGAACTGCGGCTGCGCTTCGTGCAGCGGAGAGCTGTAGCCGAAGGGGATGAAGCCGAGCAGGGTCGAGGCGAGGTTCGGCTGCAGCGTATCGTACTGGATCTCGTAGTTCTGCGGCTGCTGGGCGTAGCGCCCGGCCGACGCGCGCAGCACGGTGTCGGCGTTCACCGTGTAGGTTGCCGAGATGCGCGGAAGGCCGTACGCGACCGCGTACGACGACGGATAGTCGTTCGTCAAGAGAATTCCATCGGTGCCGTTGGGATGAACGGTCTTAACGGGCGTTCCCGTCGACCGGTCTACCGGACATTTGAAACCGACGTAGGGCGTGTAGAAGTAAATATACTGCGGCGGCTGCGGCACGAAGATCGGCTGACGCGTGACGGGATTCACGCAGAACTCCCGCTGGGCCGCGGCAAACCAGAAGTTCGTCGCCGGATTGTTCGTGTCGGCGAGGCCGTAGGCGTCGTTCTCGAAACGCACGGCGGCGTTGACGACCCACGCGTCGCCGGGGCGCCACTGATCGCTGATCGAGGCGTTCGTGAGTTTCGGAACGACCGCGTTGATGTCGGCGCTATTGCCGAGATAGGTGAGCTCCATCGAGGCGCCGTCCACGCAGGCCGGCGTCGTCGCCTTCAACTCGCCGTCGGCGCAGGGATCCTGGCTGTCGAAGTTTCCGTACGGATCGGCGAAGTCGCCCTGCGAGACGGGTTTGTTGCAGGGCGCCGGATTGCCGAGCTTGTAACGCGGACTGTTCGCCGTCGCGAAGCACTGCGACCCGTTCGTGAAGTTGCTGACCTGCTGTGAATCGGTGTTGAAGTAGTTGCGATTCGCGTAGCGCAGGGTGTTCGAGGTAATGTACGAGACCATGCCCTCGAGCAGGTGCTGGCTCGAGATCTGATCGGCAAACTGCAACTCGAGGCCGCCGGTGTGCGAATCCACTTCGTACTGGTAGTTCGTCACGCCGAGCGTGACGTTATTGCCCCAACCGTTCGCGCTCGCCCGATTCGTATTCGAGTAGAACGAGTAGCCGAAGAGCCGGAGGTAGGCGGTCGAGCCGAGGTTCTTCTGATACTGCAGCTTCGCGATGTTCGCGGTATCCCAGCGGCCGTCGCGATAATCGCCCGGTATCAGCGACGCGACCTGATACTGCTGGTTGTTGAGCGGGCACGCGTTCGGGACGCCGGTGACGTTCGCGCAGCGGCCGGTCGGCGAGCCGGGATAGTAGTACGCAATCGGCGCGGTCGATGCCGGCGAGAGCCAGCGCGTGTTGCCGGAGAACGTGTAGAAATCCGGCCACTGATTGATGTGACCCGCATAGAAGTCGGGCGGCGAGCCGAGCAAGCCGTCGTTCTCGATTCCCATGCCGAGCGGACCCGCGTCGTCGAGGCTCGAGTAGTACTGCGTGTAGTTCGCCGACGACATGTAGAGGAGTTGCACGTCGTCGCGTCCGGGATCGTTGCGGTGTGGAATTCCCACGTGAATGTTCGCGACGACGTCGCGGCCGTCGACCGCCGACGGCTGCCCGAAGTTCGACGGATAGGAGCCGAAGCAGCCCGGATCGTTCGAGACGAGGCCCTTATGTACGGCCGGGTTCACGTACGTCGTGTTGTTGTGGCAGTCCGGATAGACTGCCGGCCAGAAGGGTAACTCCGTCGTGACGTACGACGGCCAGTAGCCGTAAGGAATCGTGTCGATCAGACTGGCGCCATTGTATTGGTCGAAGTAGCGCAGGTCCTGATTGGTGCCGCTGATGCCGATGTAGTACGAGAAGTTTCGGTCCGGCGTCGAGCCGCCGGCTTCGATGCGCGCGTCGTGGTAGAACGTCGGCGTGCCGATCGCGAGGCCGCCGACGGCATAGCCCGGGTAGGTTCCGGTCTTGATGACCTGGTTGATGAAGCCGGCGAGGCCCGTCGCGTTAGCATCGGCCTCGCCCCCGCCCGTGTAGATCTGCAACTCCTGCTGGCCGAGCGTCGACTCCGAGTTCCCGGGATAATTGTCGAAGGATCGATTGATCGGGACGCCGTCGTATTCGTAACCGATCTGGTCGTAGTAGCCGCCGCGAATGTAGACGGTCTGATTGACGCCCACCTGATTCGGGGGCACGTACGCGCCCGGCATCGAGGCGATCGCGGAGTACGCGTTGTTGAGGCCGCCTCCGCCGCCGAGCGTCGCCGCGGCCGCGGTCAGCCCGGGATTGACGGAGTAAACGTCGGTCCCGGTTCCCGGCCGCACCGGACTCAGCGGCGATCGCGAGGTGATGCGCGCGATCTCCTTGAGGCTCTTCTGCAGCGCGAGCGTCAGCGATTGGCTCTGATCGGCGAAGACCGAGATGCCGGTGACCGAGAGCGGGCTATACCCGGCGTGCTCCGCCGAGATGACGTACGTATCGGGCGCGAGCGAAAGAAAGATGAAGCGCCCCGAGGCGTCGCTCGTTACGTGCGCGACCTGCGAAGGGCTGACCGCCGTAACCGTTGCGCCGGCGATCGGCGCTTTCGTCGCGGAATCGACGACTTGTCCGGTGATCGTGCCGGTCGTTCCCGCACGCGCGGGACTGGTAAGCCAAGCAACGGAAGCAAACGCGAGCACCGCGACGCGGGCCCACTGGCCAAACGAGCTCCTCATGCATCCTCCTAAAGCAACGTGGAGAGGCTCTTAGGTCTCGCGGCCCGTATCATCCTTCATGAGCAACTCATATTTGCGAGCGACGCTTATCGCGACGCTCGCCGTTTCTTTAGCAGCCTGCGGTGCGAGCACGCCCAGCGCGTCGCCCGCGCTCGACGGAGCGACGAACCGCGTCTCCGGCGCCGCGACGCCGAACGTCAGCGGCGAGTACGCCGGCATGAAGGGCTCGGTTCACGCATCGTTCGCGCAAAACAGGACCTCGGTGGGCGGCACGTACACGGAATCCTCGGGATCGCAGACGACCTCGTACGCGGTCGAATGGAATCTTTCTAAAGGTACTACCCTGACCGGAATCTCCGCCGCGACGGTCGACGGCGCGGCATGCACGTTCAAGCTCGACGGAACGTACTCGACGACGAACTACGAGATCACAGGCTCCTATCAGCCGTTGCACGGCTGCAAGGGCGATTCCGGCAGCTTCACGATCAAGCAGAAGTGCACGTACCCGCCGGGCGAGTACGCACGCCCGCAGAACGGGCCGAAGCCCTGTTAACCTAAGGCGTCACGAGAGGGCGCGCGCGACGGCCTGCTCCTGCGGCCACGACGCGCCCTCGTCGAGGAGGCGCGCGAGCTCGGAAGCGCCGACGCGCTCTTCGAGCGCCCCGAGGAGTCGCTCGGCCATCGCGCGGTCGAACTCGGCGCGCACAAACTCGGCCGCCCGCAGCCGCTCCTCGGCGTAGCCGGCGAGTCGGGCGGCCCGAACCGGATCGCTCGCGCTCGCAACGATCGCCAAATACGAGATCGCCATCGGGACGACGACCGGATGGCGAGCCCTCGCGGCAAGCGCGAGGCCTTCGCGCGCGAACCCCTCCGCGCGGGCGTAGTCGCCGATCGCCAGATAACACCCCGCGATATCGGTGGCCCGATACATCATCGAATCGTGACCGGCATCGAGTTCGGCGGCATCGAGAAAACGCTGCGCCGCAGCGTCGAAATTGCCCACGTCCGCCTCCCACTGCCCCCACCACTCCAGGGCGCGAGCCGTCTCGTCATCGCGGCCGAGGCCGCGGAAGATTCCGACGCTCTCGTCGTAACGAGCGCGCACGGCATCGGTTCCGTCGGCGGAGAACGCGGTCGCGCAGCGGCGCAACGTGTCGGCGAGGAGGCGCCGATCGCCGGAGCCGCGAGCGAGCCGCAACGCTTCTTCCGCCGCGGCCCGCCCCTCGATCTCGTTCGTCTGGCGCGATGCAACTTGCGAGAGCGCCCGCGCCAGGCCGCGCGGGTCGCCTGCATCGCGATAGCGCGCAACCGCCGCAACCGCCTGCTCGAGCACCCGCGCGTTCGCGCCGACGTTGCTGTAGAGCATCGAAAGGCCGTACCGCAGGCGCGCCTCGGTTTCGGGCTCGGGCGGCGGCACGATCGCGAGCGCGCTTTCGCAGTGCGCGATGCCTTCCTCGAGCAGCGAGAGCCGGAGAAAGGTCGGCGTTGCATCCGCAACGATTCGCGCGCCCAACGGGGGATCGTTCCCCGCTTCGAGGGCCCAATGTATCGCGATGCGCGCGTTGGCGAGATCGCGCTCCAGACGCGCGAGCCAATCGGCGCGCGGTCCGTTCTCCCATTCCTCGTAGCCCGCGCGAGCGAGCGCCGCGATCGCGCCGGCGTGGGCGCGCAACGCCGCGGCGGTCTCGGCGGCCCCCTCGAGCTTCTCGCGCGCGTACTCGCGGATCGGCTCGAGCAGCCGATAGCGCCCGTCCTGCGTTTCGGCGACGACGAGCGATTTGTCGACGAGCGATCCGAGCGCGTCGAGCACCTCTCCCTTGGTCGCCCCTTGCGCACAGACGGCAACGGCGCTGGTGAGCGTGAATCCCCGAACGAAGACGGCGCAGCGGCGCAAGACGCGACGCTCTCCCTCCGAGAGAAGGTCGTAGCTCCAATCTATGAGCGCGCGCATCGTCTGTTGACGCGGCCGGCGGTCCCGTCCGCCCGAGAGCATGCGAAGCTCGAGGTTCTCGGCGAGGCTCTCTACGGTCATCGTCCGAACGCGGGCCGCGGCCAGCTCGATGGCGAGCGCGATTCCGTCGAGGCGCTCGCAGATCTCGGCGACGATCGCCTTCTTCTCGTCGAGACGAAAGCGCGGATCGGCAGAGCGCGCGCGATCTCCGAAGAGTTGCATCGCGGAGGCCGCGTCGAGCGACGCGAGGCGATAAATTTGCTCGCCGGCGATGTCGAGAGGCTCGCGGCTCGTCGCCAGCGCGGTGACGTGCGCGCAGCGCGCGACGATCACCGCAACGACTGCGGCGACCTCTGCGACGAGATGTTCGCTGTTGTCGAGCACGAGCAGCAGTTCCCGGTCCGCGAGATAGTCGAGCAGCGAGTCGAGCGGGTCCGCATCGGCCGCGCGTTTCGCTCCCAGCGTCGCGAGCAGCGTATCCGATATCAGCGAGGCGTCGGCGATGGATGCAAGGTCCACGAACCACGCCCCGTCGCGCTCGTCGTTGAGACGCGCCGCGGCAACCTCGAGCGCGAGCCGCGTCTTGCCGATGCCGCCCGCCCCGACGAGCGTCAGCAGCGAACCCGTCTCCAATAGCGCCTCGACCTTCGCGAGGTCGTCGCGGCGGCCGACGAAGGTCGTGTTCTGACGCGGAAGGTTATTCGGCGGCGTTTCGAGCGCGCGCAGATCCTTGAAATCCGCGCGAAGCTCCGCGCCGACGGGCTGGTAGACGTTCTCCGGATCGGCGATGTCGCGGAGCGGGAGCGAACCGAGGTGACGCAGCGTTATCCCTTCGGGCAGCGCGCCGAGCGCGAGATCGGCGGCGGTTCGCGAGAGCAGGATCTGACCCCCGTGCCCCGCCGAGAGCAGCCGCGCCGCGCGATTGACCGCGGAGCCGAAGTAATCGCCGTCGCGTTCGTCGGTCTCGCCGGCATGAATCGCCATGCGGACGCCGAGTCCGTCGGTCGCGCCGAAATCCTCGCGCCCGAGCCGGCGCTGCGCGCCGACCGCCGCGGCGAGAGCGGCGCCGGCGTGCGCGAAGGCGGCGCAGAATGCATCGCCGATCGTCTTGAAGACGGCGCCGCCGTGCGTCTCGATCTCCGAACGCAGAATTTCATCGTGCCGGCGCAGCGCGTCGCGCATCGCGTCGCCGTAGCGCTCCCAGCGGCGCGTGCTTCCTTCGACGTCGGTAAAGAGAAACGCGACGACGCCGGTGGGCAGGCTCTGCATGAACGCGTCGTTCACGCACTCCGCCCCGCTCTCCGCTTGCTCGCGGGCGCCTCGCGGCGCTAGTTCAATCGGCGCTTATGGTAGAAGGCGCTGATCGGTACGACCGGCTGCGAGAATACGGCGACGAGCTCCGCGCGGCTCTTCACGTTGAATTGCTGGAAGAGCGCGGAGACCTGATTTCGCACCGTGTTCGGACTGCGCCCGAGCTGCTTCGCGATCTCGGTGTTACGCCGCCCGGCGCGAACGAGCTCGAGCACCTCGCGCTTCGCCGGCGGGATCCGGTCGAGATGGAGCACCGACGTATTCGTCGCATCGGCCACGCGGCGCGCGATCCAGCTCTGCGGCCAGGGTTCGATCTTGCGCGCGGCGCGCTGCACCCAGCGCCGGTCGCGCGTGATTTCGTAGAGCGCGAGCGCGCAGATCGCCGCTCGCCAGGCGTAGTTGAAATCCTCGAAGATCGACCACGCTTCGGTCAACGCGGTGCGTCCTTCGTCGACGTCGCCGAGGCGAACCCAAGCGACGCCCTGCGAGTAGGATTCGAAGCCCTTGACGCGAGGGTCGGCTCCGTACGCGAGGATCGGAATCACGGACGTCGTCAGGGTTCGGAAGCGTGCGAGATACTGCTCGGCGATCGCTGCGTCGTCGTGCGCGAAGAGCTCCGCGAGCACGAGCAGCGCCGAGCGCTCCTCACCGCTCACGTCGTTCCACGAGAGCCGCTGTGCGGTTTCGTGCGCTTCGAGCAGTTGCTCGGTTGCAAAGGCCATCTCGCCGGTGTTCTTTGCGAGCAGCGCGCGGTCGAGATAGCAGAGAACGGACCAGTGCTCGGACGGAGCCAGCCTCGCCGCCTTGCGGAAGCCGGCGAAGGCCGCCAGCTCGTTACCCTCGAGCTCGTCGATCGCCGCGAGGAATCGGGTGACCTGGAAGCGCTCGAGTTTAAGGCCCGATGTCCACGGCAGCGTCTCGAAGATGCTGCGCACCCGATCGGCCACCTCGCGCAGCGGCAGCTCGCGACAGAGCAGCGCGAGCGTGAAGAGTGCGTTGGCACGGTAGTACTGGTCGGGCGTTGCAGCGGCGTCGAGCTCGTCGAGCGCCTTCTGCAACTCGTCCACCTGACGCAGAATCTCGCCGCGGCGCAGCGCGATCCAGGAGAGCATGATCCTGGCGCGGGCGCGGTTGTTCGGTTCGGGGGAGACGAGCTGGGCCGAGGCCGCCTCTTCGGCCTCCTCTTGGTCGTGCTTGATCCAGGCGATGACGGCCTTGTAGTAGAGCGCCTCGTCGTAGAGCGGGTCACCGGGAGTGAGCTCATTGAGGGCGCGCTCGATCAGCTTGCGGCCGGCGACGAAGTCACGGGTGAGTCCGAGCGCGGCGCCGAGCAGGACGTCGCGTGCCATCCGCGTCTCTGGCGGAGCCTTCGAGACGTCTGAGAGCAGGCCGATCATATCGACGTACCGGCGCTCGCGCAGCGCGAGTCGCGCTGCTGCGAGAACGGCGTCGACGCTACCGCCTACGGATACGAGCTCACGGCAACGGTCAAAGTCCGCAGCCGTGAACGCTCTCTCGAACTCGATCTTGTCGAAGCTCGGGCGACCTACGATAGCAATTGTCAAGATGGTCCCTTTAACTGGTTAAAAGCATGGTTCAAGATCCGGCGGTCAACCGCCGGATAGGGTCCGGTACTAAGGTACTACAATTCTGGCGCTGATCCTATTACCTGCCTCCCGCGCTTTTAGGAGGGCCTCCTCCTACAGAGTCGCCCGGCTTGGCAACCACGGGCGGGCCGCCGCCGACGGAGTCGCCCGGCTTGGCAACCACGGGCGGGCCGCCGCCGACGGAGTCGCCCGGCCTGGCAACCACGGGTGGGCCGCCGCCGACGGAGTCGCCCGGCTTGGCAACCACGGGTGGGCCACCGCCGACAGAGTCGCCCGGCCGAAGGATTACGGGTGGGCCGCCGCCGACGGAGTCGCCCGGCTTGGCAACCACGGGCGGACCGCCGCCGACCGAGTCGAGGTGGTGCATCATGCTCTGGCTCGTGGCAGGCAATAACGAACCGCCGGAAATACCACCGCCCGCGCATCCGCCGAGCATTGCGGCGGAAACGACCACAGCGGCCACGACGATCATCTTGCGCATTATGTTGATGCCTTTCAGCGCCTGGGGGCGCCAGGAAGCAAAAGTAGTAGTACGAATATACTAGTACCAAAAAGCCTCCAAGGATAGGGCCGCTTGGCAAACTTTGCATTTACTAACTAAACCTAGCGGGTGTGGACGGATAATTCGGCCTTTGGGACGGGCGAGCGCAGCCTCTAGAGCGCCCGTCGCTTCGTGCTGCCCCCCGGCAGCGGCCACGACGCCCCGCTACCATCATCTAACGAGGGGTCTTGCCATGTCTCACTCCACGCTTCGGACGCGACCGGCGTTAACGGTCGCGGCTCTGGCGCTTCTCTCACTGGCGACGGCCGGGTGTAACGGACCCACCTCGCTCGCTCCGCCCAACGGGGGAGCGTCAGGCGCCGGCTCAAACGCCGCCGCCGTTAAGGCGGCGACCTACAACTTCAAGACGATCGACAATCAGGACGATCCGACGTTTAACGAATTGCTCGGGATCAACAACCTCGGCAAGCTCGCCGGCTTCTACGGCGACGGCGAGAAGGCGCATCCAAGCGTCGGCTACGTCATCCGCAACTACGGTCAGTCCAAGTATTTGCTCGAGGACTATCCCGGCGCCTCGAATACGCGGGTCACCGCCGTGAACAATCAAAACGTCATCGCCGGCTACTACGACCGGCTCAACGGCGGCGGTACGTTCGGCTTCATCGAGCACGACGGCATCTGGGCAAGCTATAAGGATCCGCACACGCACGGCGACTACAACGTAACGAAACTCCTGGGCCTCGCGGACTCGGGCCTCGCGGTCGGCTACTACGAAGATGCCGACAAGAACGATCACGCTTTCGAGCTGATCCAAGCGAGCGAGGAGTACCACGCGGTAACGCCGCCGGGAGCGGTCAGTACGGTCGCGACCGGCATCAACGGCAAGGGCGACATCGTCGGTTACTTCAAGAAGCAGGACGGCTCGATCGAAAGCTTCCTTCTAAAGGGAGGCATCTTTACGGAGTTCACATATGCGGGCTCCGATAACCAGACCGAAGCGACGAGCATCAACTGGCAGGACGAGATCGCCGGCTACTACGTCGACGCTGGGGGCAGCACGCACGGCTTCGTTTTGGACGGCCTGCTCAACAAACCGGTGTGGACCGCTCCGATCGACGATCCGAAGGCACCGAAAAAGACGGTCGTCGAGGGGATTCAGAATCACCACTACATCGTGGGCTACTACGTGGACGCAGCCGGCGACACGAACGGCTTCCTGGCGGAACCCGCGAAATAACCGGCGAGGGAAGCCCTAGAGGACGAACGTCTCCCAATCGTAGGGCGTAAAGCCGCGGGCGACGTCTTCCCATCCGGTCCGGAACGTCTCGCCGATCCCCGCCGCGTCGCCGAATCCGACGACGCCGACCGGTAAGGTTTTTGCCGGCCGGATATATCGCAACGCCGTCTCCGGGACGCTCGCGACGTAGCGCGCGAGCATCTCGTGCCCGTTCGTCACGGTCGCCAGCTGCGCTGCGCTGAGACGCTGCAGCGCGCGTTTCCCGACCGATTGAAAGTAGGTCGTGCGCATCTCCGTCTCGAGCAGCTTGCGCTGCATCGTCCCGAACGCGGAGTAGACGACGGCGACGGCGTCGTCCACGTCGTTCTCCGGCTCGAAGGGCGGGTCGAGCAGAACGACGTCGGCGGAACGCGCGAGCGCGTGCGCGATCCCCACCGGCGAGTTGCTCGCGACGCCTCCGTCGCAGTAGGCGTTCTCCGTGCCGTCCGGGCCGGGCATCTTCACCGGATCGAATGCGATCGGTATTGCCGCCGAAGCGAAGAGGGCGCGATGCAGGATGTCGGGCGTTGCCCTGCGCACGACGGTCTGCGGTCCGAGCAATATTTGCAGCGAGTGGGTGAAGCGATCGCCGAACGCGGCGCTTCGCTCTTCGGGGTCGAGGAAGAAGTACTCGGGTTGCTGCGTCGTCAGGTTCGTCACCGCCCAGACGAGCGGCATCGCCAGCGGCACCGAGGGATCGACGTGGCGAACGATCCAATCGTAGACCGGCTCGCTCTGGAGGATCGCGCTTTGGTTCTTCGTTAGGCCGAAGAGGTGAACGGCCGCGGCCGCGCGGTCGATCAGGCCGCTCTCCGGGTCGCGCAACGCGGCGTACTGCGGCTTGGGCCGGATGATATTCTCGCCTGCGATGCCGTACCACAGCTCGCGCAGCTTGACGTATTGGCCGGTCGCGACGAACCAGCCGTTGAGGGCGCCGATCGACGTCCCGCAGACCAGGTCGTACTGCGAGAGCCGCGTACCGTCGGCGAGACCGGCCATCGCCGCCAGCGCGCCCACGAGCCCCGCCTCGTACGCGCCGCGGGCGCCGCCGCCGCTGAAGACGAGCGCCGCGCCCAACGATTCGTCCCGTGCGCTCGCGGTAGCGCGCAGCGCCGCGGGCGTAATGCCCGCGGCGGCGAGGCTGACGAGGAAGTTCCGCCGTTCGATCATTGCCACGCCGACTCTAGTGCGCGCCGATCGAACGGAATTACTCTATTGGGTATCCGGCCACCGCGGATCGAGCGGCTGATGCAGGAAATACTCCTTGTCGTAGGGCGAGTTGATCTCTTTGAACTTCCGCGGGGGCTTCTTAAAGTTGAAGACGTCGACCGGAGAGGTCGCCCGCGCGTCGCTTGCCGCCAGGCGCGGCAATCCCCAGATGTCTTCGACGAACCGCAGGATGCTGCCGTGCTCGTAGTGCGTGTGCGAGACCTTGCCCTTCTTCACGTACGGCGAGATGATCAGCATCGGAATGCGCAAGCCGAGCCCGTCGTAATCGAGCATCTGCGGCGCCTCCGGATCGTACCAGCCGCCGTAATCGTCCCAGAAGACGAAGATCGCCGTCGAGTTCCAGTACTGCGACTCGCCGATCGCGTTGACGAGCGAGGTGACCCACGAGGGCCCGGTGTTGGAGCCGCAGCCGGCATGATCGGAGTTCTCGCACGTCGGCGTAATCCAGCTCACCGAGCGCAGCTTGCCGTTTGAGACGTCGTTGAAGAAGTTCGTCTGTGGCGAGATGACGTCGGCCTTCCAGTCGGGGCCGTTATAGATATGATTGATCGCCTGATAGGCGCTCCAGATGTTGCCGTCGCCGTTGATCGACGCGGTGTAGAAGCCCCACGAGACGCCGGCCGCGTCGAGTTCGTCGCCGAGCGTCTCCGGATCCCAGCAGACGACTTCGTAGCCCGTGTCGACTTGACGCTGCTGGTTGACCTCGCCGATCTCGTCGCCCGGCCCGCCGGGGCAGCCCCAGGCGCCGAACGGGTAGTTGACCGCGGATTCGGCCTGTCCCGAGATGATGTACTGGTGCGAAATAAAGCTGCTCGCGTCAAAATTCGATGCATACATCTGGTCGGCGAGAACGTACTGCTTGCCCATGTCGAAGTACGGCTTCGTCTCGCTATGCGGAACGTAACTGTACGGCGGGTTGGCATTGGGACACTTCGGCTGACCGGCGTGGCCGCAGCCGGCATACTCCCTGTTGAAGCCGTTCATCTGGCAGTCGGTGCCCGGGAAACTGCCCGTACCGTTGCACGCCTCAAAGAACGAGGACGAGCTATGGTCGAGATCCCAGGTCGTCTCCAAGCCGACCGGCTGCAGCGTGATCGGCTGATTCGAGGAGTTGAGGCCGAACGTGACGGTCTTGGCGCCCTTAAAACCATAGAACAGATTGTTAAAAGAACGATTCTCTTGAACGATGATGACGACGTGTTGGATCGGACCGCTAGCGCTGTGATGGCGGACGTGCAGCAGCGGCGCGTGCACCGGCTGCCGGGTTACGGCAAACGGAGCGATCGACGGCGTGCCGGTCACGCCATTACCGTTGCAAGCTGAGAATGCGAGCGCGGTAACCGCAAGCAACGGCAACCGGCTCGTAAGCGGGGTACAACGCATGTGGCGTTTCTCCTTAGACTAGCAGGGTAGACCTAACTTACTTTTACGCCGTTCCGAACTGCGAATCCCCGAAGCAAACGATGACGTGCATCATCTTTCGAAGATCATTCTGACCCGAGTTCCCTTTGCGGTGTCGATTGTGAGCCGCCCGGCAATCGCTCGGATGATTTGCAAACCAAGGCCCCTTCCGGGAACGGGGCCGCGTTCGATGAACGAGCCGTGGTCGGAGACCTCGACGCAGAGCCTGCCGGTGCGCCACAATCGGGCGCGAAGCGCGAGCCGAGGCCGCTCGCATCCGCGCTCGTAGGCGTGCTCGACCGCGTTTGCCAACGCTTCGCCGGCGGCGATCGTCACATCGGCGAGCAGGTCGCGATCGAGTTCGAGGCCCTGCAAAAACGCCGTCAGCGTGTGACGGACGCGCGCAACGTATTCGGATTGCGCCGGGCACGAGAGTCGCAGTTCGAAGCTCACGTTCGAGATCGTTCCCAGATCGGCGCGAAGTTATGCTCCGTGACCGAGGTGCCATCCATGCCGCTCGCAGCGATATGGGTGCAGGCCCTTCGAGGTTTTGGGCATCGCGCGCTCCGCGGCCCGCTTCGTCGCGAACGCCGCCTTCGGCGCGCCGTTCTCTTTAAAGCAGGTGCGCGGGCCGCCGGATTTTCGCTCCTTCACTCCTCGCCGTCGAAGTAGTCGAGCGCGTCGGAGCGCAGCATCCGGCGTTCGGGCAACTGGACGCCCCACTTTCCGCTATCGGGATAGTAGAACGACTCGCCGATTGGATTGTCGGCGACGACGTAGATCACGAGATCTTCGCCGCCGTCGTTGAAGAACTGGTGCGCTTCGCCCGGCTTGAAGATGCAGGCATCTCCGGCCGCGATCGGCGTGGTTCCCGCGTGGTGGCGCGCGGTGCCGCTCCCCGAGATCACGTGGTAGAACTCCCATTGCGCGCTGTGCGAGTGGTAGGGGTAGGGGGCTTTGCCCGGCGGAATCCGGAGAATCTCCACGTCGAACGGATGGCGCTCGAGTAGATCGGTCGAGTGGCGGTTGCGGCCGAGCGCCTCGGAGATCTGAACGCCCGAACCGGCAAACGTGCCCTTCGGCGAAGACCACGAGTTTGTCTCGAGCTCGTTCGTGTTGACTTTCTTCATGGGCTCCCTCATTGGAAACTATGGATGGCGAGTCTGCGGGTGATTCCTTCGTCGTCGAAGCTCCAGATTTTCTGCGCGAGCACGTCTATGCAGCCCGCCTCCTTCTGCAGCGTTCCTTCGACGATGAGCGTCGGCGAGGAGCGAATCGGGCGGCGAAAGGCTTCGTAGACCTTCGGGCGGACGATGACGTTGACCAGCCCGGTCTCGTCTTCGAGCGTGAGAAAGACGAAGCCCTTGGCGGTGCCCGGACGCTGGCGCGTGACGACGAGACCTCCGACGCGGCACGCGCTGTTGCGCGGAAGCGTCTGCAGCCGCGCGGCCGGAACGACGCGCCGCTCCGTGAGGAAGGCACGGAAATGCTCCATCACCTGCCCGGCCGCGGTGACGCCCGTCGCCCAGAGATCGAAGGCTGCGATCTTCTTCGGCGCCGGCGGATCGAAACGCGCCGCCGGCTCGTCAACGTCCATGAGCGCGCCGAGCTCGCCGCGCGCCTCGCGCTCGTCGATGCCGCGCAGCGCCCACATCGCGTCGCGGCGCGACGGATACCACGGCGCGAAGGCGCCGGCGATCGCGAGGTTCTCCAGCGTCTCGCGCTCGAGTCGCGTGCGCTGCGCGAAGGCGAGGACGTCGTCGAACGGTCCCCGCGCGATCGCCGCCTCCAAGCGCTTGCGCTGCGCGTCGCCGAGGCCGCGCACGAGATGGAAGCCGAGTCGCAGCGCGCCGCCGGGATCCACTTCCGACCAGTAGCCGCTCGCGTTGACTTCGATCGGCCGGATCGTCACGCCGTGGCGGCGCGCGTCGTTGACGAGCACTTCGGTCGAGTAGAAGCCCATCGGCTGCACGTTGAGAATCGCCGCGGCAAAGACGGCCGGAAGCCGGCACTTCACGTAGGCCGACGCGTAAGCCAAGAGCGCGAAGCTCGCGGCGTGCGACTCCGGGAAGCCGTAATCGGCAAACCCTTCGAGCATGTGAAAGAGCTGCTCGGCGGCGGCGCGGTCTATGCCGTTGGCGACCATGCCGTCGACGAGCCGCGCGCGCATCGCCTCCATCCGATCGCGCGAGCGTTTGTGCCCCATCGCCCGGCGCAGCAGATCGGCCTCGCCCGCAGAGAAGCCGGCGGCCTCGATCGCCAGGCGCATTCCTTGCTCCTGAAAGAGCGGAACGCCGAGCGTTCGCTCCAACACGGGCTTCAGCTTGGGATGGGGATAGGTTACCGGTTCGGCTCCGGAGCGCCGGCGCAGAAACGGGTGGATCATCTGCCCTTGAATCGGACCGGGCCGAATGATCGCCACCTGCATGACGATATCGTAGAAACAGGCGGGCTTCAGCCTCGGCAGCATGGACTGCTGCGCTCGCGACTCGATTTGAAAGACGCCGATGGTATCGGCGCGCTGCATCATCGCGTACGTCTGCTTATCGCCGGCCGGAATCGTGTGCAGTTCGAGATCGGGCGCAACCCCTTCGGCTCCGTTCAGGGCAAGCTGCGGCAGCCACGCATCGCCGCGAGCGACGCAGCGCCGGTAGATCGTAAACGCCTCGCGCAAGAGCGAGAGCATCCCCAGCCCCAACAGATCGATCTTTATCAAGCCGAGATCCTGCAGGTCGTCTTTGTCCCATTGCACGACGGTGCGATCGCGCATCGTCGCCCATTCGACCGGCGCGACGCGCACGAGCGGGTCGCGCGTGATCAGCATGCCGCCGGAGTGAATCCCCAAATGCCGAGGAAAGTTCGCGATTCGGCGGCAGAGCGCGAAGAGCGCGTGCGGACCGGCCTCCTCGGGGAGCACTTCGCGCGTATCGTACTCGCGCGCGATCGCCTCGATCTCTTCCGGCGCAAGCCCGAGCGCCTTGCCGACGTCGCGGATCGCCGATCGCGCGCGGTAGGTGATCACCTCCGCGACCATCGCCGCGTTCGCGCGTCCGTAGCGCTCGTAGACGTACTGAATGACGCGCTCGCGGTCTTGATGGGCGAAATCTATGTCTATGTCGGGAATTTCGCGCCGCTCCTCGGACATGAACCGTTCGAAGAGCAGGTCCATCGCGATCGGATCGACGGCGGTGATGCCGAGCGCGTAACAGACGGCCGAGTTCGCCGCGGAGCCGCGCCCTTGGCAGAGCACGCCGAGTTCGCCCGCCGCTCGCACGATATCCCAGACGATTAAAAAGTATCCGGCGAGATCCATCTTGGCGATGAGGCCGAGCTCGTATTCGAGCTGCCGCTCGACCTTCGACGCGAGCGGCGCCGCATAGCGCTTCGCGGCGCCTTCGTAGACGAGCTCGCGAAGATGGCGCTGCGGCGAGCTTCCCTCAGGCACGGGGAAGAGCGGAAACTGTTCGGTCGTGCGCTCCAGCCTGAAGCGGCAGCGCCGCGCGATCGCAACGCTCGCCGCGATCGCTTCGGGATGCTCCGCGAAGATGCGGCGCATGGCGGCGGGTCCTTTGAGGTGGAACTCGGCATTCGGACGGAGCGCGTTGGCGGTCCGCGCGGCGCTCAGCGTCGTGCCGTCGCGCACGCACGCAAGCACGTCGGCAATTCGCGCGTCCTCCTTGACCGCGTAGACGACGCCGTTGGTCGCAACGAACGGCACGCGGCATTCGCGCGCGAGGCGCACGAGCCGCAGGTTGCGCTGCGTCTCCGCCGGCGTGAGATGCTGCTGGAGCTCGATATAGAAGCGGTCGCCGAAGATCGCCTTATATGCGAGCGCGCGTTTGCGATCGAGGCGCCCGAACGGACCGCCGGAGAGCGCGATCAGGCCATCGCTGCGCTCTCGGAAGTCCTCCCACTGTAGACGCGCGTCGCCCTTGCGTCCCCGCATCTGCGCGCGCGAGATCAGTTCGCAGAGATGCGAATAGCCGCGCGCGTCTTCGGCCAAAAGCACGATGCGCGCGCCGTCTTCGAAGGTCAGCTCGCTGCCGACGATCGCCTCGACCCCGCGCCGGCGCGCGCAGGTCGCAAAGCGCACCGCTCCGTAGAGGCCGTCGCGATCGGTCAGCGCGATCGCCGCGAGACCGAGCCGCGCCGCGCTCTCTACCAGTTCTTCCGGATGCGAGCCTCCCTGTAAGAAGCTGAAGTTCGACCATGCGTGGAGCTCCGCATACCCGTCTTTCGCAAACTGAGACATGGACGATTCAAAGACGCTCGTCGCTTCTCATCGCCCGTGCCTCAGCCGCAATCGAGGAATTGCTTCGCGAAATTTCATTCGTAGATGCCGCGGAAATACCAGTGCGAGCCTTGCCGGTAGATGCGCGCGAAGGTACCGCTCTCCAAGACGACGTCGTACTCATCGCGCCCCTCGGCGCAATCCGAGTGCGACCGCTCGGCGATGCGCCACGGACCGGCGCACTGCCGCACCGCCTGCCGATCGACGACCGCCGGTTCGCCGCCGCGCAACTGAACCGGCACCTCTCGCACTTCGTGCAGCCGCAACTGCGGAACGAGCTCACTTCGCTTGTCACCCTGAGCGGAGTCGAAGGGCTTAACCGTGTCACCCTGAGCGTAGTCGAAGGGCTTAACCGTGTCATCCTGAGCGGAGTCGAAGGGCTGAGCGTAGTCGAAGGGCTTGTCATCCTGAGCGGAGTCGAAGGGCTTAACCGTGTCACCCTGAGCGGAGTCGAAGGGCTGAGCGTAGTCGAAGGGCTTAACCGTGTCACCCTGAGCGGAGTCGAAGGGCTGAGCGTAGTCGAAGGGCTGCCGAAGGACGAAAGGCTCGTAACGAAATCGCTC